>DJPP01000062.1:0-4941 GCA_002438575.1 Oscillospiraceae bacterium UBA6409
TCCTCCACCGTCATGTCCTTCTTCAGGGACAGGAACTCCATGTTCATGATGGAGCCGGCGCTGTCCTCCGGGTATTTCAGTATTTCGTTGATGGATTTACGCATCTCCGGCGTGGCCTTGTCCAGAATACGGATGACCACGCTGGCCGGCATCTCCTCCACGATGTCCACCGCGTCGTCCAGATACAGCTCGTCCAGCACCTCGGTCAGCTCCGTGTTGGAAAAGCCGTTGATGAGCATCTCCTGGCTCTCCGGCTCCAGCTCCACGAATACCTCCGCCGCCGTCTCCTTGGGCAGCAGACGGTACAGCAGGGGCATCTGCTCCTGCTTACCCTCCTCCAGCAGCAGGGCGATATCCGCCGGCTCCATGGGCAGGAACAGGTCCCGCAGCTCGGCGTAGCGTTTTTCCTTCGCCAGCTCGTCTATCCGTTCCTGGTATTGCTCCAGCTCCTCCTGATAATCGATCAAGCCTGTTCCCTCCCCTCCGGTAAAATAACACGCAGCAGGTAGTAGCCTGCTGCGTGCCGCAAAGTGCGCCAATGCGCCCTGTTCTGCACCGTTACAAGCTTTAGCCTCGCGGGGCGGTGAAACTGCATTAGATGCCACCTTGCTTTCGATGGCACCTGCTCAAACCCTCTGATGGTGTCTCCACCACTTCGCGGCAGCAGTCCGTATCCCTCGCGGTAGCCTTACCTACCGGATCATATTCAACATATCTATGTTATGCCAAAATCGTCGGCCTGTCAAGGCGTTTTCTTGTCATTCCCGCCATTTTTCTTTACAGGTACACCTGCACGTTGTCCTGCGTCAGCAGATGATCCTTCAGCTCCTGCAAAAATCGCAGGGCCGGCGGCGGCAGTGGCTCGCCCGCCCGTGTCACCAGATAATTCACCCGGTCCGGCGGCGGGCTGGTAAAGCGGCATACCCGCGCGCTCTTTCCGATGCGCGACGCGGCGGCGATGGCCGGGGCCGCCACCCAGCGGCCCTCCGTGGGCGGCAGGAAATCCGCCGCCTGCAGGGTGTCGGCGTACAGCAGGGGCCTCGCGCCGGTGCCGAACCACCGGTCGTGCCAGCGGATGAACTCTGGGTCCCAGGTGACCAGCAGCTCCTCGGCCACGTTCAGCGAGGCCGGATCTACCTCCTCCGGGTAGTGGCTGTCCGGCGGCGACAGCAGCAGAAACGGCTCCCGAAAGGCCGGGCGCACCGTCAGACGGTCGTCAAATACCGTGTTGCTGTCGATAAAGGCAAAGTCCAGCTCATGGCTCAGCAGCGCCTGGGTGATATCCACATCCCGCAGGGTGTGGATCCACAGGGATACCGGCAGGCGCAGGGCCAGAAAGCGCTTATACACAGGCGGCAGGATGTATTGGTTAGTGGTGTAGGTGGCGGCGATACGCAGATAGGCGCGCTGCTCCAGCTCCGCCAACGTCTCCGTCTCCGAAAGCAGCTGCTGCCAGCGCTGGGCCAGCGTCAGGAATTTCTGGCCTGCCGCCGTCAGCGTGATGCGCCGTTGGCCCTTGCCCCGCACGAACAGCGGCGTGCCCACCCGTTCCTCCAGCGCCCGTATCCGCATGGACAGTGTGGGCTGGGTGATGTACAGCGCCTCCGCGGCGGCGGTCATGGTGCCGTGCTGCACCACTGCCCAGAATGTTTCGATATCCAGGTTGGTCATACTACCGTCTCCTAAAATATAAGTTTTCGTTGATATTTTACACGAAAACAATCAATTTTACAAGTGCGGATATCCGTGCTATGATACGGATGTGTTCAGGGAACACCGCTGGTTCCCTAAACAGCACGCTATTTTGATTCTTTCTTTCTTCCTATTTCCCCTATTTCTCCCCCTAATACCCGATAAAAAAGGACAGGTTTTTCCAAGCCTGTCCTTTCGGGCTGTTTAGGGGTGGATTTTTCCCTGCGGACGTGGTATGGTAGTGCTGTTGTACACAGGAGGGATAACGATGCCCGGTTTTCAGTTTTATTTTGAATTGATCGGCGCGGTGGCCTTTGCCATTTCCGGCGCGGCCCTGGCGGTGAAAAAGCATATGGACCTGTTCGGCGTGGCCATGATGGGTATGACCACTGCCGTGGGCGGCGGTATCCTCCGGGATCTGCTGCTGGGCATCACGCCGCCCGCCGCGCTGCGCGACCCGCTGCAGGCGTTGGTGGCCATCGCAGCGTCCCTGCTGGTGTTCCTGGTGTGGAAGCGCTTTCACCCCGAGGGCGATCACCGGAACTGGGAGGCGCTGCTGCTGGTGGCGGACTCCATTGGTCTCGGTATTTTCTCCGTCCACGGGGCGGCGGTGGCCATCCGTGCCGGGCTGGGCGGCAATGTGTTCCTGACGCTGCTGGTGGGTATGCTCACCGGCGCGGGCGGCGGTGTTCTGCGCGACCTGTGCTGCATGGAGCGCCCCTACATTTTCACCAAGCATATCTATGCCTGCGCGTCCTTGGCCGGCGCGGCGGCGTGTATGCTGCTGTGGAGCGCCGGAGAGAACCTGGCGCTGCTGGCAGGCTGCGCGCTGACGGTGGTGCTGCGGCTCTGTGCCGCGGTATTCCGCTGGAGCCTGCCGAAAGCGTAAATACAAAAAAGACCGCGAAAGCGGTCTCTTTTGCTGTTATGCGGTGAGCTTCAGCCCGACGATGCCGACGAGCAGCAGCCCCACGAAAATAAGCCGCGGGGCGGTGACGGGCTCCTGGAAGGCCAGGATGCCCACGATGACGGCGCCCAGGGCGCCGATACCCGTCCAGATGCCGTAGGCGGTGCCCATGGGCAGCGTCTTTGTGGCCTGCGACAGGAAAAAGAAGCTGGCGATCATGCCCACGACCGCCCATACCGACGGCCACAGCTTTGTGAAGCCCTCGGACAGCTTCAGGAAGGTGGACCAGAATACCTCCAGTCCGCCTGCGATGAAAAGATATACCCACGCCATGTCGTTTTCCTCCGTAAAGCAAAAAATGCGCCCACAGGACGCACCTTCCAAGACCTAACGGCGCGCCCGCGAACGCCTGCCCGTCACCCGGTGGCGGCGGACAGCGTAAGCACTATACCACACCGCCGCCATAAAGTCAAGAAACCCGATCACCGCAACAAATGTTCGAAAAAACAACTTGTGACATGGGGAGATGTGTGGTATACTATATTGTCGAGAATTTACGGTTTTAGCCGCAGGAGGGGAGGGGTCATCATGGGCCTGCACGACGGGCATCGTCAGCGCAGCAAGCGCCGGTATCTGGCGCTGGGCGCAGAGGGGCTGGAGGACCACCAGCTGCTGGAGCTGCTGCTGTTTTACGCCATCCCCCGACAGGACACCAACGAGACGGCCCACCGGCTCATCCAGCGCTTCGGCTCGCTGCAGGGGGTGCTCCACGCCGCGCCGGAGGAGCTGACCTCCGTAGAGGGCGTGGGAGAAAACGCCGCCGTGCTGGTGCGGCTGGCCGGCGACATGGCCCTGCGGGCCCGGTGCTCGTCCCTGCCCCAGAAGGTGCTGAACTCCCCCGACCGTACCGGCGCGTACTTCATGGAGCTGCTGGCGGGGGAGAAGAAGGAGATGCTCTACCAGGTCTGCCTGGACGCCAAGGGCAAGCTGCTGACCTGCCGATGCATCAGCAAGGGCAGCGTGGCCGCTTCGCCGGTCAGCGTGCGCCAGGTGGTAGAGAACGCACTGTACGCCGGCGCCAGCAGCATCATCCTTGCCCATAACCACCCCAGCGGCGTGGCGCTGCCCTCCCAGCAGGACCTGCTGGTGACGCGGCAGATACAGGAGGCGCTCTCACCGCTGAACATCCGTCTGGCCGATCACGTGGTGGTGGCCGACAGCGATTATGTCTCCATGGCCGAAAGCGGCCTGTTGGCGCGATAAACGGAGGATACCATGCCTGATCTGAAAGTCGTTTCTGAATACCAGCCTGCCGGCGACCAGCCCCAGGCCATCGACAAGCTGGCGCAGGGCCTGGAAAACGGTCTGCGCGCCCAGGTGCTCAAGGGCGTCACCGGCAGCGGCAAGACGTACACCATGGCCAAGGTCATCGAGCGCGTCAACCGGCCCACGCTGGTGCTGGCCCACAACAAGACGCTGGCCGCCCAGCTGTGTGAGGAGTTCCGGGAATTCTTCCCCAACAACGCCGTGGAGTATTTCGTCTCCTACTACGACTATTACCAGCCGGAGGCCTACGTGCCTCAGACGGATACCTACATCGAGAAGGACGCCTCCACCAACGAGGAGATCGACCGCCTGCGGCTGTCCGCCACCTGCGCGCTGCTGGAGAGGCGGGACGTGATCGTGGTGGCATCGGTCAGCTGCATCTATGGTCTGGGCGAGCCGGACGACTTCGCCCGCATGATGATCTCCCTGCGGACCGGTATGACTTTGGAGCGCGACGAGCTGCTGCGGCGGCTGGTGGAGGACCGCTATGAGCGCAATGACGTGGCCTTCCAGCGCAATGTGTTCCGGGTACGGGGCGACACGGTGGAGCTGTATCCCGCCTACTATAAGGACCGGGCCATCCGTGTGGAGTTCTTCGGCGACGAGATCGAGCGTATCACGGAGTTCCATCCGGTCACCGGCGCGGCCCTGAAGCAGCTGACGCACGTGGCGGTGTATCCCGCCAGCCACTATGTCACCCCCAAGGACAAGCTGGAGCGCGCCGCCAAAGAGATAGAGCGCGAGTTGGCGGAACGCAAAAAGTGGTTCGAGGACAACGGCAAGCTCATCGAGGCCCAGCGCATCGACCAGCGTACCCGCTACGACGTGGAGATGATGCGTACCCTGGGCTACTGCTCCGGCATTGAAAACTATTCCCGGGTCATCTCTCAGCGTCCTGTGGGCAGCGCCCCCATGACGCTGCTGGACTTCTTCCCGGAGGACTTTGTGCTGTTCGTGGACGAGAGCCATGTGACCCTGCCCCAGGTGCGGGCCATGTACAACGGCGACCATGCCCG
>DJPP01000062.1:5103-14580 GCA_002438575.1 Oscillospiraceae bacterium UBA6409
TCGTGGAGCAGGTCATCCGGCCCACCGGCCTGCTGGACCCCGGAGTGGAGGTCCGTCCGGTGCTGGGTCAGATCGACGACCTGGTGGCGGAGATACACGCCCGGGCGGAGAAGAATGAGCGCGTGCTGGTGACCACCCTCACCAAGAAGATGGCCGAGGACCTGACCGCCCACTTCCGCGGGCTGGGTATCAAGGTGCGGTATATGCACGCCGACGTGTCGGCGCTGGAGCGCATGGAGATCATCCGCGACCTGCGTCTGGGCGAGTTCGACGTGCTGGTGGGTATCAACCTGCTGCGTGAGGGCCTGGACCTGCCGGAGGTGTCGCTGGTGGCCATTCTGGACGCCGACAAGGAGGGCTTCCTCCGCAGCGAGACCAGCCTGATACAGACCATCGGCCGCGCTGCCCGCAACGCCGAGGGCCTGGTCATCCTGTACGCCGACACCATTACGCCCTCCATGCGGGCCGCTATGGATGAGACGGAGCGCCGCCGGAAGCTGCAGGACGACTTCAACAAGGCCCACGGCATCATCCCGCAGACCATCCGCAAGAGTGTCCGCGAGATGGTGGAGATCAGCCGCAGCGCCGAGGAGGCCTCCAAGCTGTCGAAGAAGAAGCTGTCCGACCGCGAGAGGGCCGAGACCATCGCGCGGCTGGAAAAGGAAATGAAAGAGGCCAGCCGTATGCTGGAATTCGAATATGCCGCCCTGCTGCGCGACCAGATCATCGAACTGCGGGGCGAGAAATAAACCGAACCGAGAAACGACCTATGAAAAAGTACCTTTCCTATATCTTCGTCATTCTCAGCGCCGTGTGCTGGGGCTTTATCGGATTTTCCAACCGTATGCTCACAGAGGTGGGCGTATCGCTGGGCAACCGGGTGTTCATCCGGAACTTCGGCACGCTATTGATCCTGACTGTCGTATTCGGCCTGTTCCACCGTCAGGTGTTCCGTATCCGGCTGAAGCACCTGCCCATCTTCCTGTGCTCCGGACTGATCAGCATCCTGACGCTGAGCCTGGTCTACTTCCAGTGCCAGACCATGTGCTCCCTGTCCGTGGCGGCGGTGCTGCTGTATCTGGCCCCGTCCTTTGTGGTCATTTTCAGCGCCGTGCTGTGGAAGACGCCGCTGACGAAGCGCAAGCTCATCGCCCTGGTGGTGTCCCTGCTGGGATGCGTGATGGTCAGCGGCATCATCGGCGGCGATATGACTGCCTCCTGGGCGGGCATCGGCCTGGGCGTGCTGTCCGGCCTGTGCTACGCCAGCTATACGGTGTTTGCCCACTATGGTCTGGCCCATTACGAGAGCTATACCATGATCTACTGGACGTTCCTGGTGGCTGGGCTTGGCTCGGTATTTTTCGCGGACTTCAAGACGCTGCCGCTGGCCTTTTCCAGCACCCAAGGGATCGTGGGCGTCTGCGGTGTGGTGATCGTGGCCACAGTGCTGCCCTATATCTTCTATACGAAGGGGCTTGAGGGCGTGGAAAGCGGCCGCGCCTCGATCATTACCAACATCGAGCCGGTGGTGGAGACCCTCGTAGGTGTGTTCGTGTTCAAGGAGGTGCTGACCGTCTGGACCGTGTTGGGTATGGCCTGCGTGTTCGGCTGCGTGATCCTGCTGGCCAATGGAGATAAAAAATGCGAAGAAAAACCTGTCAAGTCCTGAACGGCTTTCACCTGAAGCTCATCGCCGTCTGCACCATGTTCATTGACCACATGGGGCACACGCTGTTCCCAACGGTTTTGTGGCTGCGCTGCATCGGGCGGCTCGCCTTTCCCATCTTCTGCTTCCTCATCGCCGAGGGCTGCGTTTACACCCGCGATCGGAGGAAATACGCCCTGCGGCTGCTGGCGTTTGCCCTGCTGTCCGAGGTCCCCTTCGACCTGATGGTGGGCGGCACGGTGTGGTATCCCTATTCCCAGAACGTGCTGTGGACGCTGTTGGCCGGTGCGCTGATCTGCTGGTGCATCGACTGGGCGCTGCAAAAGAAAACGCCGGCGGCCCTTTTGCTCACCGGCGCGGCCGTGGCCGCCGCGTTCTGCCTGCTGGAGCTGGCCGGGACGGACTATCGGGGCTGGGGTATGCTGCTGGTGGTGCTGTTCTACGGTGTCCGCCGCGCATCCTGCGGCGCCGCTGTGAAGCGAACGGTGCAGGCGGTGGGCCTGGCGGTATTCAGCATCGGCCTGATGGGCGGCGTGTCCATCGAGCTGTGGTCGCTGGCGGCGCTGCTGCCCCTCTGGCTCTACAATGGCCGGCGCGGCTATTCCAACCGGGCGGTGCAGTACGGCTTTTACGCCTTTTACCCCGTGCATATCCTGATACTGTCCCTCATCGCCCTATGCGTAAACAGATAAGGAGGCTGTCCCTATGGCAAAGAACAAAGAGGAAAAAACCAACGTCATGCGGACGCTGGATCAGAAGAAAATACCCTACACCGCCCACAGCTACGACCCGGACGGCCCCATCGACGGCGTGTCCGTGGCGCAGATACTGGGCCAGCCGGCGGAGCAGGTGTTCAAGACCCTGGTGACAAAGGCCGCCAGCGGGGCATACTATGTGTTCGACATCCCTGTGGCCGAGAACCTGGACCTGAAAAAGGCCGCCAAAGCGGTGGGGGAGAAGTCCGTGGCCATGCTGCCCCAGAAGGAGCTGCTGCCCCTGACCGGCTACGTCCACGGCGGATGCAGCCCGGTGGGCATGAAAAAGCAGTTTCCCACCGTGTTCCATGAGACGGCACCGCTGTATGGCACCATCTGTGTCTCCGCCGGGAAGATCGGCCATCAGGTGGAGTGCGATCCCAACGCCCTCATCGCCCTTCTGCGGGCGAAAACGGCTGACGTGATCGTATAAAAATTATTTCCCCATTGACATTAAAAATTGATTTCACTACACTTATCTGCAACTATATGTTGCAGAAATGAGGCATACCATGCAGACTGAAATTTTCATCAAGGGTGCGAGAGAGAACAATCTGAAGAACATCGACGTCACCATCCCCCGGGACAAGCTGGTGGTGCTGACGGGGCTTTCCGGCTCCGGCAAGAGCTCCCTGGCCTTCGACACCATCTATGCCGAGGGCCAGCGGCGGTATGTGGAGAGCCTGTCCTCCTACGCCCGTATGTTCCTGGGCCAGATGGACAAGCCCGATGTGGACTACATCGAGGGCCTGTCCCCGGCCATCTCCATCGACCAGAAGACCACCAGCAAGAACCCGCGCTCCACGGTGGGCACGGTGACGGAGATCTACGACTATCTGCGCCTGCTGTGGGCCCGGGTGGGCACGCCCCACTGCCCCCACTGCGGCAAGGAGATACGCCGCCAGACGGTGGATCAGATCATCGACCAGATACTGGCCCTGCCCGAGGGTACCCGTATCCAGGTGATGGCCCCGGTGGTGCGGGGCCGCAAGGGCGAGCACGTCAAGGTGCTGGAGGATGCCCGCCGGTCCGGCTTCGTCCGGGCCCGGGTGGACGGCAATATGTACGAGCTCTCCGAGGAGATATCTCTGGAGAAGAACCTCAAGCACCGCATCGACATCGTGGTGGACCGCCTGATCGTCCGCCCGGACATCGCCGGCCGGCTGACCGACTCGGTGGAGACGGCCTCCAACCTGGCGAATGGTCTCGTCACCGTGAACCTGCTGCGGGAGGAACGGGACATCACCTTCTCCCAAAACTACGCCTGTGACGACTGCGGCATCTCCATCGAGGAGCTGACGCCCCGCCTGTTCTCCTTCAACAGCCCCTTCGGCGCTTGCCCCACCTGTACCGGCCTGGGTCTGCAATTAAAGGCCGACCCGGCCCTCATCATCCCCGACGGCAGCAAGTCCATCCTGGACGGCGCCATTACCGCCACCGGCTGGGCCTCCATCCGATCCGACGGCATCAGCCGTATGTACTTCGAGGCCCTCAGCAAGAAATACCGCTTCTCCCTGACCCAGCCCTATGACAGCCTCAGCGACGAGGTGAAGAACGTCATCCTCTACGGCACCGGCGGCGAAAAGCTGGAGCTCCACTACGACCAGCCCCGGGGCAAGGGTGTGCTGTACCAGGCCTTCGAGGGTATCTGCAACAATCTGGAGCGCCGCTATCAGGAGACGCAGTCCGACGCCAGCAAGAAGGAGATCGAGGGTCTGATGACCCCCTGCCCCTGCCCGGCCTGCCAGGGTAAGCGCCTGCGGCCGGAGGCGCTGGCCGTCACTGTGGGCGGCAAGTCCATCTACGACGCCACCACACTGCCGGTGGATGACGCCCTGGCCTTTTTCGACCATCTGGACCTGACCGGCAACCAGCAGATCATCGCTGCCCAGATCCTGAAGGAGATCCACGCCCGCCTGGGCTTTTTGCAGTCCGTAGGGCTGAGCTATCTGACCCTCTCCCGTGCCTCCGGCACCCTGTCCGGCGGCGAGAGCCAGCGTATCCGTCTGGCCACCCAGATCGGCAGCAGCCTCATGGGCGTGCTGTATATCCTGGACGAGCCGTCCATCGGCCTGCACCAGCGGGATAACGACAAGCTGCTGGCCACGCTGCAGCGCCTCCGCGATCTGGGCAATACCCTCATCGTGGTGGAGCACGATGAGGACACCATGCGCGCCGCCGATTATCTTATCGATATCGGCCCCGGTGCCGGTGCCCTGGGCGGGCAGGTGGTGGCCTGCGGCACCCCGGAGGAGGTCATGGCGAACCCCGACAGCCTGACGGGCCAGTATCTCAGCGGCAAACGTACCATCCCTCTGCCGGCGCAGCGCCGCAGGGGCAATGGCAAATTGCTGACCGTTCGCGGCGCCCGGGAGAATAACCTGAAGCACATCGACGTGTCTATTCCTCTGGGGACGTTCACCTGCGTCACCGGCGTCAGCGGCAGCGGCAAAAGCTCTCTGGTGAATGAGGTGCTGTTCAAGGCGCTGGGTGCCCAGCTGAACCGCATGAAGGTGCGCCCCGGCAAGCACGACGCCATCGAGGGCATGGAGCATTTGGATAAGGTCATCGCTATCGACCAGAGTCCCATCGGCCGGACGCCCCGATCCAACCCGGCCACCTATACCAACCTGTTCAACCTGATCCGCGACCTGTTCGCCTCCACCCCGGACGCCAAGGCCCGGGGCTACGGCCCGGGCCGGTTCTCCTTCAACACCAAGGGCGGCCGCTGCGAGGCCTGCGGCGGCGACGGTATGCTGAAGATCGAGATGCACTTCCTGTCAGACGTGTACGTTCCCTGCGAGATCTGCCGCGGCAAACGCTATAACCGCGAGACGCTGGAGGTCCGCTACAAGGGCAAAAACATCGCCGACGTGCTGGATATGACCGTGGACGAGGCGTGGGAGTTCTTCTCCGCCGTGCCTGCCATCTGTGACAAGCTGACCACCCTGCGGGACGTGGGGCTGGGCTATGTGAAGCTGGGTCAGCCCAGTACCACCCTCTCCGGCGGCGAGGCCCAGCGCGTCAAGCTGGCCACGGAGCTGAGCCGCCGCGCCACAGGGCGGACGGTGTATATTCTGGACGAGCCTACCACCGGCCTCCATGCCGACGATGTGCGGAAGCTGCTGGAGGTGCTCCAGCGGCTTACCGACGGCGGCAATACGGTGCTGGTCATCGAGCACAACCTGGACGTGATCAAGTGCGCCGACTATATCATCGACCTGGGCCCGGAGGGCGGCGTGGGCGGCGGCACCGTGGTGGCCTGCGGCACACCGGAGGAGGTGGCCGCCTGCCCGGCGTCCTACACCGGCCAGTATCTGAAAAAATATCTGAAGTGACCGGACTTTCCCCTGCCGCATAGGATGGGGCAGGGGGGAGGTGGCTGCATGGAGCTTTTGCAGGACGGCGTGGTCGCCGCGCTGGCGGCCATCGGCGTCACGGCGCTGATATGGCTGGCGGCATCGCTGCTGCTGTGGCGTGAGCGCCCGGTGGACGCGGTGTATCTGGTCCGGGCCTCCGGCGACGGGGCGGGACTGGACGTGACGCTGCGCCGTCTGGCCCAGAGCCGCCGTCTGCCGGTGCTGCTGGTGGACTGCGGACTGACCGACGAGGGCCGCCGCGCCGCGGCGCTGCTGTCCGATATGAACACAAAACTGCTGACGCCCCGGGAGCTGGCGGCGTACTATACGGAGGAGAATACCACCGAACAGGGGAGGTGAGCCGATGGGCGAGCGCGTGACCGTGGAGGGCACCGTAGAAAACGTCATCTTTCATAACGAGGAGAACGGCTATACCGTGCTGCTGCTGACCGTGGAGGGCGAGGACGAGCCTGTCACCGTGGTGGGCTGCATCCCCTGTGCCGCCGCCGGCGAAGGCATGACCGTCACCGGCGTGTGGAGCGTCCATCCCGTCCACGGCAGCCAGCTCACCGCCGAGAGCGTGGAGCGCCGGATGCCGGAGCGTGAGGAGGACATGATCGCCTACCTGTCCTCCGGCATCCTCAAGGGTGTCGGTCCCGCCACCGCCCAGCGGCTGGTGGAGCGCTTCGGCACGGACACCCTGCTGGTCATCGAGCAGGAGCCGGAGCGCCTGCGGTGCATCAAGGGGATCACCGCCCAGAGGGCGAAGGAGCTGTCCGACGCCTTCCGGGCGCTGACGGGCCTGCGCCAGCTGATGGAGTTCCTGGCCCGGTACGACCTGCCGGTGTATCTGGCCATGCCCCTCCAGCGCACCTATGGCGACGGAGCCATTCAGGCCCTGCGGGATGATCCGTATATCCTGTCCCGGGCCCAGTACGGGGTGGATTTCTCCACGGCGGACGAGATCGCCATCAGCCTGGGCTTTGGCGGGGACGATCCCTGCCGCCTGCGGGCGGCGCTGACCTACGAGCTGGAGCACAACGCCGCCAACGGCCACGTGTTCTTGCCCCGTGAGAAGCTGCTCTTCGCCACGTCGCAGCTGCTGGCCGTGACGCCGGACGAGCTGGAGCTGGCGCTGGACAAGCTCATCGAGAGCTTCGGCGTGGTGGAAAAGACCATCGCCGGGGTGCAGGGCTGCTATCTGCCCCGGCTGTACCAGGCGGAGACCTTCGTGGCGGAGCGCCTGCTGTCGCTGGTACAGACACCGGTGGAGGTGCTGCCCCGGGCGGAGAAGGTCATCGACGATATCGAAAAGGAACAGGGCGTGGCCTACGCGCCCCTGCAGCGGCAGGCGGTGTGCCTGGCGGCCCGGGGCGGTATACTGTTGCTGACCGGCGGCCCCGGCACCGGCAAGACCACGTCCCTGCGGGGCATCGTGGCCCTGTACGAGCGTATGGGGCTGGATGTGGCGCTGCTGGCGCCCACCGGCCGTGCCGCCAAGCGCCTGGGCGAGGTGACGGGCCGGGAGGCCCAGACCATCCACCGTGCCCTGGGCATGAGCTACAACGAGCTCACCGGCCAGACGGCCTTTAAGAAGAACGCACAGGACCCGCTGGAGGTCCACGCCGTCATTGTGGACGAGATGAGCATGGTGGATATCGAGCTGATGCGCTCCCTGCTGGAGGCCCTGCGGCCGGGGAGCCGCCTGGTGCTGGTGGGCGACCCGGATCAGCTGCCCTCCGTGGGCCCCGGCAGCGTGCTGGGGGATATGCTCCGCAGCGGCGTGGTGCCGGCGGTGTCCCTGACCCAGGTGTTCCGTCAGGCGGAGCAGTCGGCCATCATCCGCGCCGCCCACGCCGTGGACCGCGGCGAGCTGCCGCCGCTGGAGAACAGCGGCAGCGGCGACCTCTTCTTCCTGCGCCGCCGCGCGCCGGATCGCCTGGTGCAGACGGTGGTGGAGCTGTGCCGCGACCGTCTGCCCAAAAACATGGGTATCCCCGCCGAGCAGATACAGGTGCTCTCCCCCACCCGGAAGGGCCCCTGCGGCACGGCGGCGCTGAACCGGGCCCTGCAGGCGGCGCTGAACCCGCCGGAGCGCGGCAAGCGCCAGAAGCAGTGGGGCGACATGACGTTCCGGGTGGGCGACCGGGTCATGCAGACCCGGAACAACTACGATGTGCTGTGGGAGAAGGATGACGGCTCCGGCGGCAGCGGTATTTTCAACGGCGACGTGGGCGTGATCCAGGATATCGACCCCGGCGGCGAGCTCATCACCCTGCGGTTCGACGACCGCACGGCGGTGTACACCGCCGACCTGCTGAGTCAGCTGGACATGGCCTACGCCGTCACCGTACATAAATCCCAGGGCAGCGAGTACCCGGCGGTGATACTGGCCGCGGCGTCCGCCGCGCCGTCGCTGCTGGTGCGCGGCGTGCTGTACACCGCCATCACCCGCGCCCGCAGGCTGCTCATCCTCGCCGGGGACGATGCCGTCCTGGCGCAGATGGCCGCCAACAACAAGCAGCAGCGCCGGTACAGCGGCCTGCGCCGCCGATTGAAGGAGGGATACCATGAGCAATAACGGCAATATCAACGACGCGCTGGACAAGGCCCAACGGGGGCTGTTGGACTTCTTTTTCCCCCGCAAGTGCCCCTTCTGCGGGCGCGTGGCGGGCCGGGAGCTGCTGTGCGCGGCGTGCAAGGCATCGCTGCCCCGGTGCGATAAGGTCCGCACCGGCACCTTCGGCGAATGTGCCGCGCCGCTGTATTACGAGGGCCGCGTCCGCGACGCTGTTCTGGCCTTCAAATTCAAGCGGCGCATCGAGGACCTGAACGCCTACGGTGTGCTGATGGCCGAAAAGGCGGCGGAGGTCTACGCCGATCGCTTCGACGCCGTTACCTGGGTGCCGGTGAGCAGGCAGCGCCTGAAAAAGCGCGGCTTCGACCAGTCGCGTATGCTGTGCGCCAGCCTGTGCGTGGACTGGCACACGGAGCCGCAGGAGACGCTGCGTAAGGTGCGGGACAACCCGGCCCAGTCCGGCATCGACGACCCGGCGGCGCGCCGGGCCAATGTGCTGGGCGCTTACGAGCCGGTGGACCCGGACCGTATCGCCGGTAAGCGCTTCCTGCTCATCGACGACATCATCACCACCGGCGCCACGCTCACCGAGTGCGTCCGGGTGCTGAAGGCCGCCGGGGCGGCGGACGTGGTCTGCCTGACGCTGGCCATGGCCCGTGATAATTGAGGTATGGACTTCGGCGTTTCCGTATAGAATACAGAAAATACCGCGATTTTCATTTCGCAGTTGCAATATTCTTTCTCAATCGGTATAATAGATAAATCAGAGGGTAACGGGCGCACCCGCCCGAAACGAAAGACAAGATAGAGGTGCAGTAGTATGTGTTCCATTGCAAAAGATATCGGCATCGACCTGGGCACCGCCTCCGTACTGGTGTACGTAAAGGGCAAGGGCGTCGTGTTGAACGAGCCGTCCGTGGTGGCCATTGACAAGAATACCGGCAAGCTGCTGAAGGTGGGCGCCGAGGCCCAGGCCATGCTGGGCCGTACCCCCGGCAACATCGTGGCCATCCGTCCCCTGCGCGAGGGCGTGATCTCCGACTACGACATGACCGAGCGTATGCTCCGCGAGTTCCTGCACAAGGTGGTGGGCGGCTTCCAGCTGTTCAAGCCCCGCGT
>DJPP01000142.1:0-1769 GCA_002438575.1 Oscillospiraceae bacterium UBA6409
CTGGCCAGCACCACGCCCAGCACCGTCAGCAGCGCGCCGCTGATGTAGTACAGATTAAATTTGGCCGTGCCCCACTGGCGCTCCAGCGTGGAGCCGATCCAGTAATAGAAATAGAGGCTGATCAGCAGGGCGAGGGGACTGGAGTAGCCGGGCACGAACACAAAGGTCACCAGCCGCCACACCTCACCGTGGAGCAGGGCGTTGAGATTGAAGGTCAGGAAGCTCAGGGCGTTGGCGTCGTTGGCCTGGGTCAGCAGCATGAGCACATAGACCGCCGCGTTGCCGATGACGATGACACGCATGAGGTTGGGGATGCCGAACCGGGGATGGGCGGCGCAGAAGCGCTGCACCCCGTCATAGAGTTTTTTCAAGGGGAGTGTCCTCCTGTGTACAAATTGTGTTCAGTATAACGCATAACGGCGGAAAAGTCATGTCATTTTTTTGAACAATGGCAAAGTTTCCGTACAGTTGAATTATTTGCAAAAATCATGGAAATGCTATTGACAATGCTAAAAAAACTGTTACAATATGCTGTACAAGTAAATACCTTATCAAGAGTGGCGGAGGGACCGGCCCGATGAAGCCACGGCAACCTGTTTTTTCAAGGTGCCAAATCCGGCGAACGAATCGAAAGATGAGGATGAGCAAAGAAGCACAGCGCTCTGTCGGTTCGGCAGAGCGCTTTTTTCAATGACCATCCGCGAGATGAAAGGAGAAAAAATCATGGCAAGACATCTGTTTACCTCTGAGTCCGTTACCGAAGGGCATCCCGACAAGGTCTGCGACCAGATCAGCGACGCGGTGCTGGACGCGATCTTTGAGCAGGACCCCAATGGCCGCGTGGCCTGCGAGACCTGCGCCTCCACCGGCCTGATCCACATCATGGGCGAGATCACCACCAGCTGCTATGTGGATATCCCCAAGATCGCCCGCCAGGTGGTGCTGGACATCGGCTACAACTCCTCCGAATGCGGCTTTGACGGCAACACCTGCGCCGTTATCACCAATATCGACGAGCAGTCCGGCGATATCGCCCTGGGCGTGGACAAGAGCTACGAGGCCAAATCCACCGGTAAGAGCGAGCTGGACAACGGCGCCGGCGACCAGGGCATGATGTTCGGCTATGCCTGCAACGAGACGCCGGAGCTGATGCCCCTGGCTATCTCCATCGCACAGAAGATGGCCAAGCGTCTGACCGACGTGCGGAAGCAGGGCCTGGTGGACTATCTTCGTCCCGACGGCAAGACCCAGATCACCGTGGAATACGGCGAGGACGGCAAGCCCGTCCGCGTGGATACCGTGGTGCTGTCCACCCAGCACAGCCCCGACGTGACGCTGGAGCAGATCCGCAAGGATATGATCGAGCTGGTCATCAAGCCCACCGTGCCCGCCGGACTGCTGGACAGCGAGACGAAGATCTATGTGAACCCCACCGGCCGCTTTGTCAGCGGCGGTCCCGCCGCCGATACCGGTCTGACCGGCCGCAAGATCATCGTGGACACCTACGGCGGCAGCGCGCCCCACGGCGGCGGCGCCTTCTCCGGCAAGGACCCGACCAAGGTGGACCGCAGCGCGGCCTACGCCGCCCGCTGGGTGGCCAAGAATGTGGTAGCCGCCGGCCTGGCGGACAAGTGCCAGGTGCAGCTGGCCTACGCCATCGGCGTGGCCAAGCCCGTCAGCGTGCTGGTGGAGACCTTCGGCACCGGCGTGGTGTCCGACAGCGAGCTGGAGGCCGCGGTGGAGAAGGTCTTTGACCTGCGGCCCACCGC
>DJPP01000142.1:1822-8230 GCA_002438575.1 Oscillospiraceae bacterium UBA6409
GCGGCCTATGGCCACATGGGCCGTGAGGACCTGGGTGTTTCCTGGGAAAAGACCGACCGTGTGGAGGCCTTGAAGGCCGCCCTGGGCAAGTGAGTTTTTCGATAGCGGGGGCGGCTTTGCCGCCCCCGTTTACCCAATAAAAAGGAGTGTATCGCTATGATGAAAAACCTCGATGTGTCCACTGTGCTGACCCTGCGGGAGCAGGTGGCCTATCAGCCGGGGCAGGTGGTCAGCAAGACGCTGGCCCAGAACGACGCCGTCAGCGTGACGCTGTTCGCCTTCGACAAGGACGAGGAGATCAGCACCCACGAGTCCGGCGGCGACGCGCTGGTGACGTGCCTGGACGGCGTGGGCCGCGTGACCGTGGATGGCGTGCCCCATGTGCTGCACACCGGCGAGTCCATCCTTATGCCGGCGCGGCACCCCCACGCGGTGTACGGACAGGAGCAGTTCAAAATGCTGCTGGTGGTCGTATTCTGAGAACGTCAAACGCGAATCATTTGCTTTGGCTGGCGGGGGAAATTGTCTGTTGCAATTTCCCCCGCGTTGTGGTATCATGCGAAAAAATTTCCCAACAGGAGGGATGCATATGTACATCAATCAAGGAAAGTATGCGTTGGTGAACGGCGTGGTGCTGGACGGCACGCGGGACATGGCGCCCCGGACGGGGCTGGCCGTCTGTGTGGACGGGGACCGCATTGCCGCTGTCTGCGGCGCGGCCGATGTGCCGGAGGGCTATGCGCGCGTGGACCTGGGCGGCAAATACCTGCTGCCGGGGCTGATCAACCTGCACGTACATCTGCCCGCCTCCGGCAAGCCGAGAAAGAAGCCCTCCGATCCCAAGAAGCTGGTGAAGCTCATCACCTCTAACGGCCTGATGCGCCGTATCGGCGTGAAGATGTGCGAGGGTTACGCCAAAACGGAGCTGCTGTCCGGCGTGACCACCATCCGCACCGTTGGCGGTGTGGCGGACTTTGATACGATCATCCGCGATGCGGCCCGGCGGGGCGAGATACTGTCGCCCCGGGTGGTGGCATCCAATATGGCGGCGTCCGTTCCCGGCGGACACATGGCCGGGTCGCTGGCCTATGAGGCCCGCACCCCGGAGGAGGCCGCGGCCTTCGTGGAGAAGATCGCGGCGGAGAAGCCCAACCTGATCAAGCTGATGATCACCGGCGGCGTTATGGACGCCGAGGTGGTGGGCGAGCCGGGCGTGCTGCGGATGCAGCCGGCGCTGGTCAAGGCGGCCTGCGATAAGGCCCACGCGCTGGGAATGCAGGTGGCCGCCCATGTGGAGAGCCCGGAGGGTGTCCGGGTGGCGCTGGAGAATGGCGTGGACTCCATCGAGCACGGCGCGAAGCCGGATGAGCACATCATGCAGCTGTGTAAGGAGTGCGGTGCTTTCCAGGTGTCTACCATCTCGCCCGCCGTGCCCTATGCGCTGTTCGACCGCAGTATTTCCCACGCCACCTATGAGCAGCAGGAGAACGGCAAGGTGGTGTTCGAGGGCATCATCGCCATGGCGAAGGCCTGTCTGGCGGAGGGTATCCCCGTGGGGCTGGGCACCGACACCGGCTGCCCCTACATCACCCACTACGATATGTGGCGCGAGCTGTGCTACTTTGTGAAGTACTGCGGCGTGACGCCGGAATTCGCGCTGCACAGCGCTACGCTGGGCAACGCGGCGCTGGCGGGCATCGCCGGTGAGACCGGGTCCATCGCGCCGGGAAAGTGCGCGGACATGATCGTCTGCGCGGCGGACCCACTGGCCGATCTGACCGCCCTGCAGACGCTGGATATGGTCATCAAGTCCGGCTATCGTGTGGACCATCCCCAGGTGAAGAAAATGGACAATGTGGAACGGGAGCTGGACAAGTTCCTGTAAATACAGTGTATCCCCCCGGCGGAGCCGGGGGGATAGTTTTCGCCTATTGACACTGCAGGCCCAGCTGATAGAAGGCCACAGCCGCCGCGGCAGCCACATTCAGACTGTCTACCCCGTGGGTCATGGGGATCATTACCGTGTGGTCGCATTGGGCGATGGTGCCGTCGGCCAGCCCGTCGCCCTCGGTGCCCAGCACTACCGCCAGCTTCTCCGCCGATAACAGGCGCGGGTCATCCAGCCGAAGGGAGTCCTCCCGCAGGGCCATAGCCACGGTGGTGAAGCCCAGATCGTGCAGTGCCGCCGTCCAGTCGCCCTCCGGCAGATAGGTCCATGGCACCAGAAAGACGTTGCCCATGCTCACCCGGGAGGCCCGGCGGTACAGGGGATCGCTGCCCGCTGTGGTCAGCAGGACAGCGTCCATACCCAGCGCCGCCGCGCAGCGGAAAATGGCGCCCACATTTGTGGGATTCATTACGTTTTCCAGCACGGCGATGCGCCGTGCCCCGGCGCAGACCTCCGCCACGGAGGGCAGGGGAGGGCGGCGCATGGCGCACAGCATCCCGCGGGTCAGGTGGAATCCGGTGAGCTTCGTCAGCACCTCCAGGGAAGCCGTGTAGACAGGGAGGTCCGGGTCACAGCGGCCCAGTATCTCAGCGCCCTTGCCAGTGATGTGCTGCGGCTCCATCAGGAACGACACCGGCACGCACCCGGCGTCCAGCGCACGGCCGATGACCAGCGGGCTCTCGGCGATGAACAGTGCGTTGGCCGGGTCGGCCCGGTTGACCAGCTGGTTTTCCGTGGCCCGGGCGTAGACGTCCAGCGCCGGGTCGGAAAAGTCGTGTATCTCAATGACCTGTGCCATATCACTTCCACTCCTTCAGCAGTGCTTCCAGTGCCGCCCGGTAATAGGCGGCGGCGTTGGTCCTGGCCTCCTCAAGTGTCACCCCGGCGGGGTTGATACTGCGGACCGCCCGCAGGCCCAGCGGTGCCCATTGCTCCGGAGTCAGCGCCACCCGTCCGGCCAGTACGGCTGCGGGGACGTGCAGCCGCTGACACCGGCCTGCCACGCCGCTGATGGCCTTGCCGCCCAGGCTCTGGGCGTCAAAGGAGCCCTCGCCGGTGACCACCAGGCCGCAGTCTGCCGCGCGGCGGTCGAAGTCCACGGTGTCCAGCACCGTCTCGATGCCGGAGCGCAGGGTGCCGCACAGCAGCGCGGCGCAGCCCGCGCCGAAGCCACCGGCGGCACCGCCGCCGGGGAGGGTATCCACCTCCGCGCCCAGCTGCTCACGCAGCACCGCGGCAAGGTGCCGAAGCCCCGCGTCCAGACGCTGTACGCACGCCGCGTCCGCGCCCTTTTGCGGGGCGAAGATGTATGCCGCGCCGGTTTCGCCGTACAGGGGGTTGTCGATGTCGCACATGACCGTCAGCACACCGGGCCGCAGGCCGGGGTGCCGCCCGGACAGGTCGATAGCCGCGATGTTTGTCAGCGTGCCGCCGGTTGGCACGAAGGGACGGCCCTGTCGGTCAGAGAACCGCACGCCCAGCGCGGCCGCCGCGCCGCAGCCGCCGTCGTTGGTGCAGCTGCCGCCCAGACCCAGGGTCAGACGCTTTGCGCCGTGATCCAGCGCGCGGCCCAGAAGCTGCCCCACACCGTAGGTGGTGGCCGCCTCCGGGTCGGGACGGCCCTCGGCCTGGTGCAGGCCTGCCGCGGCGGCGCATTCCACCACCGCCGTGTCGTCGGGCAGCAGGCCGTAGAAGCCGTCGAGGGTATCGCCGAAGGGACCGGACACGGGAACGGCGATACGCTGCCCGCCGCAGGCCTCCAGAAAACAGTCCGTGGTGCCCTCGCCGCCATCGGCCACCGGCAGGGCGTCGATGTGCCAGCCGGGGATGTGGAGGCTGCGGGCGATGCGGCAGATGTCCGGGGAGGACAGCGTGCCTTTGAATGAGTCGGAGAGGACAAGACAGCGTTTCATGGAGCGCGCTCCCTTCGTTTTGATAAGGGGATTATACCAGCCGGGAGAAAAAAACACAAGGGACGGCGTATGCCGTCCCTCATGTTTTGTACGTTAATTGCCAAACCGATTTGAGGAGAGGAGAGAGCTTACTTGGCCAGCAGCTTAGCCGCGCGCTTCTTGCCGTACATACAGCAGGCTACCACATACGCCACAGCGCAGGCCACGCCGATAATGTAGGCAAACGTCCAGGGAATATGGAAGCCGATCTGGGCATTGGCGATGTAAGTGACGCAGATGAAGGTGTAGAAGCCGCCGGGGATCATGGGCATCCAGGCCCACTTGCCCTTGCCGTTCTCGAACATCCACGCGGTGATGCACAGGAAGGCGAACAGGGACAGCGTCTGGTTGGCCCAGGCGAAGTAACGCCACAGGATCATGAAGCCGTCGTTGTTGATCTTGGCGAACACCAGGATGGCGATGACCAGCGCGAAGATAGGCAGCGCCAGCTTGATGCGCTTGCCGTTGGTGGACTGGTCGATGTGCAGCGTCTCAGACAGACTCAGACGCAGGGCGCGCAGCGCCGTATCACCGGAGGTGATGGGCAGGACGATAACGCCGATCAGAGCGATGATGCCGCCCACGTTGCCCAGCAGGTACTTGCAGACCACGCCGACAGTACTGGTGGCCAGAGATGCATTGGGCTCCTGCAGCGCCAGGTTGTATACGCCCATAGCACCGGCAGCCCAGACCATGGCGATGAAGCCCTCCAGCACCATCATGTTGTAGAAGGTGTTGCGGCCCTGACGCTCGCTCTTCATGGTGCGGGAGATGATAGCGGTCTGGGTGGAGTGGAAGCCGGACAGAATGCCGCAGGCCACCGTTACGAAGAAAATGGGCAGGAAGTGCTTGGTCTCAAAATACTCAGCATAGGTGAAGGGAGTGCCGTCGGCCAGCGCCAGCACGGGAGAGGACCAGTCGTCCCAGATGTTCAGCAGGGGCATACCCGTGGCAAAGATGCCAATGAACACACCGATGGCGGAGAACAGCAGGATGCCGCCGAAGATGGGGTAGATCTTGCCGATGATGGCATCGATGGGGAACACGGTGGCGATCAGATAGTACAGGAAGATGACACCGTAGATGATCCACGTGGTGGGATCGTTGGCCTTGCCGCTGAGGTTGAAGACCTGGGTCGCGGCGATGTCGCCGGGGGTGTAAATGAACACGGCGCCCACCAACAGCAGCATGATGCAGACAAATACGTTGTAGAACTTGTAGACGCCCTTGGTGGAGTAGCGGCGGATCATCTCGGGCATCTGGGTGCCGCCGTCGCGCAGGCAGATCATGCCGGAGAAATAGTCGTGCATGGCGCCGCCGATGATGTTGCCGATGGGGATGGTCAGGAACGCGATGGGCCCAAAGAGGATACCCTGGATCGGCCCGATGATGGGGCCGGTGCCCGCGATGTTCAGCAGGTTGATCAGGCTGTTTTTCCAGCCCTTCATGGGGACATAGTCAACGCCGTCTTCCTTGGTATAGGCGGGGGTCTTGCGGTCGTCAGGCCCGAAGACCTTTTCGCAGAAGCGCCCGTAGAGGGCTGCGCCGCCGATCAGGATGACCAGACCGATGATGAATGTCAGCACAAAAACACACTCTCCTTTGTAAAGTGGATTTTCTCTTTCCGGAACGTCCGGATCGTCCCGAAAAATCATGTTCAGATTATAGCACTGCGTAAATAAATTGCACGTTAATCTTTGCGGCGAGTACATAAAAATGTCATAAATAAAATGTCGGAACCTGTAAAGAATTGCCGTAAAAGGAAACTTGTAAAAGTCCTTAACAATGAGGAGTTTCTGCAAGTTTTCCTGCCGTGAACCAAAATACAAACGGTGTTTGCCCACCAAAATTTTTGTCTGGCGGTAACGTTGCCGGAGAAGCGGCAAAATTTCTCGGGCACTTGCCCGCTTTCGGCAAACGTGGTATCATAACGGTAATAGGAGAAAGGGAGGATATGCCTGTGGAATACAACAAGCCCATCAACGCCATGACCCCCGGCGACGAGGTCGAGGGCTACTACATACTCAAGTCCGCCAACCCTAAGGTAGCCGCCAACGGCAAGCCGTTCCTGACCGGTGCGCTCAGCGACCGTACCGGCGCCATGGAGCTGAAGGTCTGGGACTATACCGGGCCGCTGACCGCTGCCGACGAGGGCACTGTGGTCAAGGTGCGGGGCACCGTGGGCGAGTATCGGGGCACCGCGCAGTTTACCGCCGCGCGTATCCGTCAGGCGGTCCAGGAGGATCCGGTGGATGTGTCCGCCCTGGTGCCCACCGCGCCCATCGACTGCGGTGCGGCGATGGAGGACCTGCGCCGCGCGGCGGCGTCTGTCACGGACCCGGACTACCGCGCCGTGGCCGAGGCCATGCTGGAGGCCCACGGAGAGACGCTCGCGTCCATCCCCGCCGCCAAGAGCGTACACCACGCCTTCCTGGGCGGCCTGCTGATGCACACCGCCAACATGGTGAAGATCGCGGACTTCCTGGCGGGGATGTACCCGGAGACGAT
>DJPP01000142.1:8309-8769 GCA_002438575.1 Oscillospiraceae bacterium UBA6409
CTGGCCACGGATTACTCTATTAAGGGGCAGCTGCTGGGGCACCTGGTCATGGGAGCGCAGGACGCGGCGGAGACTGCCGCCCGCCTGGGCGTGCCGGAGGAGAAGTCCGTGCTGCTGCAGCACCTGATCCTCTCCCACCACGGTGAGCCGGAGTTCGGCGCGGCGGTGCGCCCGCTGTGCGCCGAGGCGGAACTGCTGAGCCTGATCGACGCGGTGGACAGCCGTATGGAGATCTACCGTGAGACGTATGATACGATGGAGCCGGACACCTTCAGTCCGCGCATCTTTGCGCTGGAGAAAAAGGTGTTCAGGCACGCGTAGGCTCTTGACAAACGGCGGCGCGGAGAGTACTCTGTTGTCAGTGCCCACAGGGCGCAATACACATTTTATTAAGGAGACGCGTTTGAAACTCAATACCCTGACACTGGAGCGTGTGGCCTGACCGGGAGGTCTGGCAAAT
>DJPP01000088.1 GCA_002438575.1 Oscillospiraceae bacterium UBA6409
CAGAGCCGCTGGTCCCGCTGGGCACGTCCGCCGTTGACCTTCACCCGCTTGATGCGGATATACTTCTGGGCCAAGGCAGGCGGCAGCAGAGGCAGCGCCTTGGACAGAAATCTGTCCAGCCGTTGTCCGGCGTCATTTTTTCCGATGGTCAGCTCCCGCATAACGGCGTCCTCCCCTGTGTTTCTCTGCTTATTGTACCGTGTTTTTGAAAAAAGTCAAAATATTTGTAAGAAAATGTTTGACAAGGCATTTTGTGTCGGCTATAATACTACACGTGCCATTGTGAGGTGTACTATGCGTTTGAACGTCAACAAGCTGCTGCATACCCCCGACGCCCGGCAGGACATCCGTTTTGAAATGGATCTGTCCGACCTGGAATTCGGCGGTTCCTGTCCCGTTTCCCGTCCGGTTGTTGTGGACTGCCGGCTGGAGAATAAGGCCGGGCTGCTGCTGTGCGGGATGACGCTGACCACCACGCTGCATTGTATCTGTGACCGGTGCGGTGAAGCGTACGACGCGGACAAGACAACACGCTACGACTGCGTATTGGCGGAGGAGCGTGAGTCTGACGAAAGCGACGACATCATCCTGCTGGATAACGACGAGGTGGACGTGGAGGAGCTGGCGCGCGACGCCTTTATCCTCGATATGGACACGAAGTTTCTCTGCTCAGAGGACTGCAAGGGGCTGTGCCCCGGCTGCGGTGTGAACCTGAACCGGGAGAGCTGCCGATGCAAAAAAGCAGTGGATCCCCGTCTGGCGAAGCTGGCGCAGCTGCTGCAGAAGGATGAGTGAATTACTTTTGTATTACATTGCTGCTCAGGCAATTAAGACCAAGGAGGTGTCAACATGGCAGTCCCTAAGGGAAAAGTATCCAAGCAAAGACGCAATAAGAGACGTTCTTCCGTATGGAAGCTGGCAGCTCCCACGCTGGTGGCGTGCGCCAAGTGCGGCGCGCTGCATCTCCCCCACAGAATGTGCCCGGAGTGCGGCAGCTACAACGGCCGCGAGGTCAAGGTCGTCAAGTCTGTGGCCGCGAAATAAGTTCTGTTGTGCCTTTGCAAGAGGGAAGCGCTGCTTCCCTCTTGTTTTTTACTGTTCCCACACTTTTTGTCATGGGAAATATCAAAATCCATCGTTTTACTTTATGTTCGTGGGCGGTTATACTATATTGTGCTTGCGTCTCACGGCAAAAAACGGTATAATGAATTGATTATCATGTGGTATTATGTCCTTTTGTGGATAAGGCCGCATTTTGCATGAGTGAGGACGCATTATGAGTACCATTATCACCGCCATCGACCGGCACAGCCCCGCAGAGCGTGCCGGCGTGCAGGTGGGCGAGCAGCTGCTGACCATTAACGGTCACCCCATTGTGGACGTATTGGATTATCGCTTCTACGGCTACGATCCCCTGTCGCACCTGGAACTGAAAACGACAGTGGGCGATGTACGGCACGTCACTGTCCGCAAGGCCGAGGGGCAGGACCTGGGGCTGAACTTCGACACGTATCTGATGGACGAAATGCGTTCCTGTGCCAACCACTGCCTGTTCTGCTTTGTGGACCAGATGCCGCCGGGTATGCGCTCCACGCTGTACTTCAAGGATGACGACGCACGGCTGAGCTTTCTGCTGGGCAACTACATCACTCTCACCAACCTGACGGAGCGCGAGGCGCAGCGGATCATCGACCTGCACATCAGCCCCATCAATGTCTCTGTCCACGCCACCGACCCACAGCTTCACTGCACCATGCTTGGCAACAAGAACGCCGCCCGGTCGCTGGACTATATCCAGGCCTTCTGCAAGGCCGGTATCGTCATGAACGGGCAGATCGTGGTCTGCCCCGGCTGGAACGACGGCGACCAGCTGCGCCGCACCCTGCGGGACCTGACCGAGTGGCACTTTTCCAGCTGCTCCCTTGTGCCGGTGGGCATCACCAAGTACCGCCAGGGTCTGGCCAAGCTGCGGCCCGTGGACAGGGACTGTGCCCGGGACATCATCGCCATCGCCGAGGAATTCGGGCAGGAAAATCTGCACCGCTTCGGCACCCGCAGGTTCTTCTGTGCTGACGAGCTGTTCCTGCGGGCGGGGCTGGAGCTGCCCCAGGAGGACTACTACGAGGGCTATCGGCAGCTGGAAAACGGCGTGGGTATGCTGCGCTCACTGGAGCAGGACTTTCTCAGCGCCATGCGGCTGGAGGAACACGACGAGACCCCTGCGCCCTTCACCATCGCCACCGGCACTGCCGCCGCCCCCTTTATGCGCTATCTGCTGGAGCAGGCCAGCGCCTGGTTCCCGGCGCTGCGGGGGCAGGTCATCGCCGTGGAGAACGACTTTTTCGGCCACACCATCGACGTGGCCGGTCTGCTGACAGGTCAGGACCTGTCAGCCCAGCTGCAAAAGGTCCCGGATCTGGGCCGGGTGCTGCTGCCGCTGCATATGCTGCGGCACGGCGAAAACGTATTTTTGGACGACTACACCGTGGAGCGTCTCAGCGCCGAGCTGGGCTGCCCGGTGCAGATCGTGGGGATAGACGGCGGCGACCTGCTGGACGCCATGCTGGATAGGGAGGAATAAACTATGGCACTGCCTTTGATCGCTATCGTGGGGCGGCCCAACGTGGGCAAATCCATGCTGTTCAACAAGATCATCGGCCGGCGGCTGTCCATTGTAGAGGACACCCCCGGCGTCACCCGTGACCGTATCTACGGTGAGAGCGAGTGGGTGGGGCGCCGGTTCCGCCTGGTGGACACCGGCGGCATCGAGCCCAACACGGACAGCCAGATCCTGTCCTTCATGCGGGAGCAGGCCCAGATCGCCATCGACAACGCCGACGTCATTATTTTCGTCACGGATATCAAGACCGGCCTGACTGCCTCCGACCAGGAGGTGGCCAGTATGCTTCAGCGCAGCCGCAAGCCCATCGTGCTAGCGGTGAACAAGATGGACTCTGTGGGCGCGGTCGACCCGGATTTCTATGAGTTCTACAACCTGGGTCTGGGCGATCCCGTGGCTGTCTCCGCCGTTCACGGCCACGGCACCGGCGACCTGCTGGACGAGTGCATCAAGTATTTTCCGCCGGAATCGGACGAGGAGGACGACTCCGACGTGGTGCAGGTGGCCATCATCGGCAAGCCCAATGTGGGCAAATCCAGCCTGACCAACCGTATTCTGGGCGAGGAACGCGTTATCGTCAGCAATGTGGCCGGTACCACCCGCGACGCCATTGACAGCTACTTTGAGAACCAGTACGGCAAGTATAATTTCATCGACACCGCCGGTATGCGGAAAAAGTCCAAGGTAGACGACAATATCGAAAAATACAGCGTCCTGCGGGCCACCATGGCTATTGAACGCAGCGATGTCTGTCTCATTCTCATCGACGCTCAGGAGGGTGTCACCGAGCAGGACACCAAGGTGGCCGGTCTGGCGCATGACGCGGGCAAGGCGTGTATCATCGTGGTGAACAAATGGGACCTGATCGAAAAGGACGGCAAGACCATGGACCGTATGCGTGAGGACATCCGCCGGGACCTGAGCTATATGCCCTATGCCCCCATCCTGTTCATTTCCGCCCTGACCGGCCAGCGGGTAGGCCGTCTCTTTGAGCTGATCAACTATGTCAACGATCAGGCGGCCATGCGCATCACCACCGGCACGCTGAACAGTGTCCTGGCAGACGCCCAGACCCGCGTTCAGCCCCCCACGGACAAGGGACGCCGCCTGAAGATCTACTACATGACGCAGGTGGGCGTCAAGCCCCCCCACTTCGTCATCTTCTGCAACGACAAAAAGCTGTTCCACTTCTCCTACCAGCGGTACCTGGAAAACCAGTTACGCAGTGTGTTCGGTCTGGAGGGCACCCCCATCGTGCTGACCATCCGCCAGAAGGGAGAGGACGACGGTTGAACCATCTCATCGGCGCTATACTGCTGGCCTCGCTGGTCATATTGCTGCTGGGCTATTTCTTAGGTTGTCTCAACGGCTCGGTAATGGTCAGCCACTTTATCATCAAGGACGATGTGCGGCAGCACGGCAGCGGCAACGCGGGCCTGACCAACTTCTACCGCACCTACGGGGCCAAATACGCACTGGGTGTCATTCTCTTCGACATGGGTAAGACCATGATCGCCTGCCTGATCGGCGGTGCAGTTTTCGACTATCTGGCCGGTGACTGGACGTTGGGCGTACTGCTGGGCGGCCTTGGCTGTGAGCTGGGCCATATGTTCCCGGTGTTCTTCGGCTTCAAGGGCGGCAAGGGCATCCTGTCCGGCGGCACGCTGGTGTGGCTGCTGGACTGGCGCGTAGGGCTCATCGCCTGGGCGCTGTTCGCCGCGCTGTGGCTGCTGACGAGATATGTCTCTCTCGGCTCCGTCAGCGCCGCTGTGTCCATGCCCGTCACCACATTTTTCTTCTGCGACAGGAGCATCCTCTACACGGCGCTGGCCCTCCTGATCGCCGCGCTGGTGGTCTGGTGCCACCGCGATAATATCGCACGCCTGCTGCGTCATCAGGAACGCAAATTCCAATGGCACGCCGGCGCACCCAAAAATGACAAATAGAGAAAGGAAATCACCGCTATGAAACATAATCAGATGCGGCAGGTGGTGTTCCCCATCCTGGCCGCCTTTATCTGGGGCACCGCCTTTGTGGCGCAGGATATGTGTGCTGACAGTATCGGCGCCTTCGCCTTTAACGCCTCCCGCTACTTCATTGCCGTGCTGGCCCTGCTGGTGGTCATCCTGATCAGCGACGGTCTGAAGAAGGATAAGCCCACCCTCTCCCCCATCCAGAAAAAGGCCGCCAACAAGCAGCTGTGGCTGGGCGGCCTGTGCTGCGGTGTTGCCCTGGCCTGTGCCTCCAACTTTCAGCAGGCGGGTATGGTTGCCGGCACCGACTCCGGCAAGGCCGGCTTCATCACTGCCCTGTATGTGGTACTGGTGCCTGTGTTCGGCCTGTTCTTCAGGCGCAAGGTCAGCCTACCCGTGTGGATCGCCGTGGCCCTGTCCGTGCTGGCCCTGTATCTGCTGTGCATCAAGGGCAGCTTCTCCCTTTCCCCCGGCGATCTGCTGATTTTGATCTGCGCCGTGTGCTTTGCGGTACATATCCTGGTCATTGACCACTTCACCGCCTACTGCGACGGCGTGAAGCTCAGCTGCCTGCAATTTCTGTTTGCCGGCGTTATCTCCGCTGTGTGTATGTTCCTCTTCGAAGAGGTGGACTTCGCCGCCATCTGGAGCTGCATCCTGCCCCTGCTGTACGTGGGCATTTTCTCCTGCGGCGTGGGCTACACCCTGCAGATCCTGGCCCAGAAGGACTCCAACCCCACGGTGGTCACTATCCTGCTGAGCCTGGAAAGCGTATTCGCCGTTATCGCCGGTGCCATTATCCTCAAGCAGCAGATGTCCGTCCGGGAATACGTCGGCTGTGCCGTGATGTTCGCCGCCGTTCTCCTGGCCCAGATTGACTTCCCCGTAAAGCAAAAAACCGAATAAAGCGCAAAAAAGAAGCACCCG
>DJPP01000063.1:0-2599 GCA_002438575.1 Oscillospiraceae bacterium UBA6409
CGCCAGGTCATCAGCGAGGAGACCTCCGCCACCGTCCGGGAGTGCCTGGAGTACGTGGTGGCTTCCGGCACCGGCAAGAACGGCCAGGTGGCGGGCTACCGCATCGGCGGCAAGACCGGCACGGCCGATAAGGGCCAGACCGGCGACGTGGTGGTGTCGTTCCTTTGCTTCGCGCCGGCGGACGATCCGCAGGTCATCATGCTCATCACCATGGACACCCCCAGCCGCGCCACGGGGACCTATGTCTCCGGCGGCAACATGGTGGCACCCACCGCCAGCACCGTCATGGCGGAGATCCTGCCCTATCTGGGCGTGGAGCCCAGCTACTCCGCAGAGGAGCTGCTGGGCATGGACACCACGGTGCCCAACGTTATCGGCATGAGCGTGGAGGAGGCCAAGGCGAAGCTGAAGGACCGCGCGCTGAGCTATAAGATCGTGGGCGACGGTGAGACGATCACCGACCAGACGCCGGCCGGCGGCGCCATCATCCCCGGCAAGTCCAACGTTATCCTGTACGCCGGCGAGGAGAAGCCCGCGGACAAGTGCGTGGTGCCGCATCTCATCGGTAAGACGCCCTCAGAGGCCAATACCACGGCCACGGCGGCAGGGCTGCTGATACGGTTCTCCGGCACCACGGGCAGCGAATCCAGCTCCGTCCGGGTGCTGAGCCAGTCCATCGACGAGGGCACGGAGGTGGAGGCCGGCACGGTCATCACCGTGCAGTTGGGCGACACGTCCGTGACGGACTGACGCCACACGTTTTGCGCCCAACAGGGCACACGGTTCCCTTTTGTCCGCGGATGAAATGTGGTAGAATAGTGTGTATACCATTACGCACAGACGCAAAGGAGAGTTGACGATGAAGCTGCGCGAGCTGTTGAACGGGCTGGATATCCTGGAGACGAACGCGGATATGGAGGCCGACATACACGAGGTACAGTACGACTCACGGCTGGTGGGACCGGGCGATCTGTTCATCGCCGTCACCGGCGCGGAGACGGACGGGCATAAATATATCCCCATGGCGCGGGAGAAGGGCGCCGCGTGCGTGCTGTGCGAGCGCGCGCCGGAGGACGGCGCGCCCTTCGTCCGGGTGGCGGACAGCCGCCGGGCGCTGGCGGTGGTGGGCGGCAACCGCTTCGATCACCCCGCGCGGGAGATGACCATGATCGGCATCACCGGCACCAGCGGCAAGACCACCAGCACCTACCTCATCAAGAACATATTGGAGCAGAAGGCCGGGGCCAAGGTGGGCCTGATCGGCACGATACAGAATATGATCGGCGACCGGGTGCTGCACACCGAGCGCACCACGCCGGAGTCCTTTGCGCTGCAGAAGCTGCTGCGGGAGATGTCCGACGCGGGCTGCACCCACGTGGTGATGGAGGTGTCCTCCCACGCACTGATGCTGGACCGGGTGTACGGCATACCCTTCGCGGTGGGCATCTACACCAACCTGAGCCGGGACCATCTGGACTTTCACAAGACCATGGAGGCCTATTGCGATGCCAAGGCGCTGCTGATGCAGCAGTGCGATGTGGGCATCTACAACACCGACGACCCGTGGGCGCAGCGGCTGATGGCACACGCCGCCTGCCGGCGGCGGTTCTCCTACGCCGTAAACGGTCAGGCGGACCTGATGGCGAAGAACGTAGCGCTGGAGCCCGGCAGCGTGGATTTTGACGCGGAGGCGGACACGGAGTGGTGCCACGTCCATGTGGGCATACCGGCGCTGTTCACCGTGTACAACACGCTGGATGCCATGGCCTGCTGCTGGAACCTGGGCGTGCCGCTGGCGGAGTGCGCCGACGCGCTGGCGAAGAACCACGGCGTGAAGGGCCGGATGGAGATCATCCCCACGCCGGGAACGGGCTACACCGTGCTCAATGACTACGCCCACAAGCCGGACGCGCTGGAAAAGGTACTGCAATCCGCCAAGGCCTTTGCCAAGGGCCGGGTGGTGGCGCTGTTCGGCTGCGGCGGCGACCGGGATAAGACGAAGCGCCCCGTGATGGGCGAGATCAGCGCAAGGCTGGCGGACTTCGTGATCGTCACCAGCGACAATCCCCGGACGGAGAAGCCGGAGGCCATTATTGACGACATTCTGGTGGGACTGAAGGGCTATGACACACCCTATGCGGTGATCCCCGACCGGGTGGCCGCCATTCATTACGCCATGGACCACGCCCAGCCGGGCGACGTGATCGTACTGGCCGGCAAGGGCCACGAGGATTACCAGGAGATCGACCACAAGCACTATCCCATGGACGAGAGAGTCATCGTGGCCGAGCACCTGAAGGAAACGCAGAAATAAAGAAAAGACCTCCGCACGGCGCGGGGGGAAGGAGCAAGATAGTATGGGAATTATGGAGATCGTGCTGCCTATCGCGGTATGCTTTATCGTTACCGCCATCGCAGGCAAGCTGCTGATACCGGCGCTGGTAAAGCTGAAGGCGGGACAGTCCATCAAGGAGATCGGACCCGCCTGGCACATGACGAAGCAGGGCACCCCCACCATGGGCGGGCTGATGTTCATCATCGGTATCGGCCTCACCATCGTCGTGCTGGGCTGGCGGCGGATGATGGCCGGCAGCTTCGT
>DJPP01000063.1:2713-4438 GCA_002438575.1 Oscillospiraceae bacterium UBA6409
AAGCACCACCAGAACACCGGGCTGACCGCGCCGCAGAAGTTCGTTTTGCAGCTGGCGGCGGCGGTGGCGTTCCTGTGCCTGATGCGGTACGAGGGGATGCTGAGCCCCAACCTGTATATTCCCTTCTGGAACACCCACATCGTGCTGCCGTGGATCGTGTATCTGGTGTTCGCGGCCTTTGTGATCGTGGGCACCGTCAACGCCGTGAATATCACGGACGGTCTGGACGGGCTGAGCAGCAGCGTGACCGTGCCGGTGGGCCTGTTCTTCCTGGTGATGGCGGTGATCTGGCCCGGCTTCGAGCAGCTGGGCGTGTTCTCCGGCGCGCTGGTGGGCGGTCTGCTGGGGTTCCTGCTGTACAACCACTACCCCGCCAAGGTGTTCATGGGCGACACGGGGTCGCTGTTTCTGGGCGGCGCCGTGGCGGCGCTGGCCTTCGCCTATGATATGCCGCTGGTGCTGATCTTGGTGGGCATCGTGTATATCTGCGAGACGCTGAGCGACATTATTCAGGTAACGTATTTCAAGCTGACCCACGGCAAGCGCATCTTCAAGATGGCGCCGCTGCACCACCACTTTGAGATGTGCGGCTGGAAGGAGACGAAGGTAGTGGCGGTGTTCACCGCCGTCAGTGTGATCGGCTGTGTGATCGCATACTTCGCCGTGTGCCAGCGCTTCAGCTTCTGACATCTGACATCATCGATCTTTCAGGAAAGGAGGAGGGACCATGACCCGAGAGGAACAGCGTGCCCGGAAGGCCCAACAGGACCGGATGCGGCAGGTGGAACGGCGGCACAAGGAGGCCGCCAAGGGACAGATGGACCTCCCCTTTCTGATCCTGACGCTGCTGCTGACGGCTATCGGACTTATCATGCTGTTTTCCGCCAGCTTTCCCCGTGCCTATTACGACACCGGGGACGGCACCTACTACTTCAAGCGACAGGCCGCCTTCGCGGCGCTGGGTCTTGTGGCCATGTTCGTGGTCAGCAAGATCAACTATCAGCGCTGGCGCGGCGCGGGACGGCTGCTGGTGGGGCTGGCGCTGTTCCTGCTGATACTGGTCATCATCCCCCACAACCCGCTGGCCATCACCGCCAACAGAGCCACCCGGTGGCTGGGCATCAAGGGCGTGTTCCAGTTCCAGCCGTCGGAGATCGCCAAGCTGGCGGTCATCGTGTACTTCTCCGACACCATCTCCAAAAAGCGGGAGAAGATGCTGACGTGGCGGCAGGGCATACTGCCCTATGTGGCGCTGCTGGCGGTCATCGGCGTGCTGATGATGCTGGAGCCGCACCTGTCGGGCACCGTTCTGATCTTCGCCACCGGCGCGGTGCTGATGATCGTGGGCGGCATACAACGATGGCTGGTGGCGGCAGGCGTCACCGGCGTAAGCGTACTGGCCTTCCTGTTCGTGAAGCTGGCAGAGGCCGGCGTCATCCGATACGGCGCAGCGCGTATCGAAATGTGGCACAACCCGTGGGAGGACTACTACGGCGACGGCTACCAGCTGGCACAGAGCCTGATCACCATCGGCTCCGGCGGCCTTCTGGGCGTGGGACTGGGCCGGGGACGGCAGAAGTTCCTGTACCTGCCGGAGCAGTACAACGACTTTATCTTTTCCGTGGTCTGCGAGGAGCTGGGGCTGATCGGCGCGTGCGTCATCATGCTGATCTTCTCCATGCTGATCCTGCGGGGCTTCTGGATCGCCCTGCACGCCCGGGACCG
>DJPP01000063.1:4537-5256 GCA_002438575.1 Oscillospiraceae bacterium UBA6409
GCCGTGGTGTCCGGCTTTGTCCCCACCACGGGCATCTCCCTCCCCTTCTTCAGCTACGGCGGCACGGCACTGTGTCTGCAGCTGGTGGAGATGGGCATGGTGCTGAGCGTATCGCGGCAGATACCGGCGGCACGGGCGGGATAACACCGCAGAATTCGACAACTTAGCGTATTATATTGCAGAAAAACTACTATTTGTATCAAAATATAGAGATCGGACCGCCGTCGCGGCGGTTCCAGGGAGCAGCAGAATGAGAGTGATATTTACCTGCGGGGGCACCGCGGGACACGTAAACCCTGCCATCGCGCTGGCGGGATATATGAAGGAGAAGGACCCGAATACCGCCGTGCTGTTCGTGGGCACGCCCACGGGCATGGAGCGCGAGCTGGTGGCCAAGGCGGGGTACGACTACGCCGCGGTGGAGGTCAGCAGCTTTCAGCGGAAGTTGAACGCGGCGGGCATACGCCACAATCTGCACACGGTGCGGGTGCTGGCCTCCTCCGGGCGGCAGGCGCGGGCCATACTGCGGGACTTCAGGCCCGACCTGGTGGTGGGCACCGGCGGCTACGCCAGCTATCCCATGGTGAAGGCAGCGGCCAGGGCGGGCATCCCCACGGCGGTACACGAGAGCAACATGGTGCCGGGGCTGACCACGAAGATGCTAGAGAACTACGCCGACGTCATCATGGTGGGCTTTGAGGACTGCCGGCAGCACTACA
>DJPP01000063.1:5469-5703 GCA_002438575.1 Oscillospiraceae bacterium UBA6409
GGGCTATCCCTTCCGCCACATCCACGCGGTGGGCAAGGGCGGCTGGGAGGCCATGCAGCAGAAGCTGCGGGAGCTGGGACTGCCCAGGTCCCCGCGTCTGGACGTGCGGCAGTATATCTATGACATGGATGTGGTGATGGCGGCGGCGGACGTGGTGCTGTGCCGCGCCGGGGCCTCCACCATCAGCGAGCTGACGGCGCTGGGCAAGCCCACGGTGATGGTGCCGTCGCCCTA
>DJPP01000013.1:0-809 GCA_002438575.1 Oscillospiraceae bacterium UBA6409
TATGAAGCGGAGCCTGTATATTTTCTCCTATGGATCGGAGAGGGATTGCAGTGGTATGTCCTGCCAGATCACCGGTGGCGACTTCGCAAGACTCGTCGAGGTGAATGGGTGTGCCAAGAATTTCAACGGCGGTAAACCGTTCATCACCGGCGGCACTTACAGAAACGGTCAGTATAAGGCACAAACGTTTGACAATAATCCGAGCAACTATGTCAGCGAGAATGGGACGGAGCGCATCGTCAAGCGAGATGGCAACGCGGATGTGAACTATGTTTACACCGTCCTCCCAAAGTCCAATCTGATCGACGGCGTGTATCTGACCGACCCCTCCGGTGCGCTGCAGAACAACTACTATGTGAGCAGCAAGGAAGGCAACGTGTGGACGGTCAGTTACTCTGCGCCCCATTATTACTCCTACGGCCCCAGCATCAGCGCAGTGCTGAACGGACCCAACAAGTCCGCCACGGACTACACCTCCGGCGACTACGGTCTGATCTTCCGATCCACCGCTTCCTACAGCGGCTTCCAGGGCGTACAGGTGGACGGCAAGGCGCTGGCCAAGGGCAATTACACCGTGGAGGATAACGGCGGTACCGAGGTCTATCTGAAGGCCGCGTACCTCAGGACGCTGGCGGCGGGCAAGCACACCGTGACCATCCTGTCCACGGCGGGCAATGTCTCCATGGACTTCACCATCGGCGGCAAGACCACCGCACCCCAGACGTTTGACGCCGGCATCGGCATCTACGCTGTGACGGCGGTGCTGTCCGTGACCGGGATGGCGTGGGTCGGCAAGAAGCGGCACTAAG
>DJPP01000013.1:845-2692 GCA_002438575.1 Oscillospiraceae bacterium UBA6409
CAACAAAAAAAGAAAGCCCGTGCGGGCTTTCTTTTTTTGCGTCAGTTGTCCAGCTTGCCGCGGGCGTGGAGCACATCGTCGGGGATGATGGTCATCAGGTCCTCGCGGGTGACGGTTTCCAGCTTGGCCAGACGGTTGTTCTGGGCCACCAGAATGTGCTCGAACAGATTGCGGACGCCGCGGGCATTGCCGAAGCTGGGGTCGGCGCTCTCCTCGGCGATGTAGTCGCGGACCAGCGGCTCGGCCTCCGGCGCGAGGACGTAGCCCTTGCCGCAGCGCATTTTGAAGATCTCGAACATCTCCTCCGGGGTGTAGTCCTCGAACAGCAGGAAACGGTTGAAGCGGCTCTCCAGACCGGGGTTGGAGTGGATGAACTTGTCCATCAGCTCCGTGTAGCCCGCTACGATGACCACCAGGTCGTCGCGGTGGTCCTCCATGGCTTTGAGGATGGTGTCGATGGCCTCCTGACCGAAGTCGTTTTCAGACTTGCCGTTGAGGGCGTAGGCCTCGTCGATGAACAGCACGCCGCCCATGGCCTTTTCAATGACCTTCTGGGTCTTGAGGGCGGTCTGGCCTACGTAGCCGGCCACCAGACCGCTGCGGTCCACCTCCACCAGCTGGCCCTTGCTGAGAATGCCGAGACTGCGGTAGATGCGGGCCATCATGCGGGCCATCATGGTCTTGCCGGTGCCGGGGTTGCCGGTGAAGACCATGTGGAGCGACATATCGGTGGTGGGCAGGTTGTGCTGCTCGCGGAGCTTGTAGACCTGGACCATGTTGATGAGGTCGTGGACCTCGTCCTTGACCACGTTCAGGCCGATGTAGGTGTCCAGCTCGGCGAGCAGGTCCTCGATCTTTTCTGGAGGCGGAAGCGCCTCGTTTTTTTCGGGTGCGGCGTCACCGGGCTTGGCGTCGGCGGTGGGGGGGACGGGCTTTTCGGGCTCGGCAGGCTTTTCGGGGGCGGCGGGGGTCTTGCCAACGTCCTGGAAGGGCGTGCCCCAGAAGTCGCTGCCCATGCGGCGGACGTTGTTCTCCGTCATGGAGCGTATCACATCCAGCTGCTGCAAAATGATCTGATCTTTCTTATCCATAGTGGCACCTCTCAGTGAAATCGGATATGCCGCGTGGCACGCAGCAGAAGCGCGGTGATAAAGCCGGTCAGCGTACCGGTGAAAAGGGACACGGCCAGCAGGAAGGGCAGATAGCCCAGGACCATGGTGCTGCCAAGGGTGATGACCGCCGCAGCCATCTGGCCGACGTTGTGCGCCGCCGCGCCGCCGATGGACACACCGTAGACGCTGAGCTTCGGCAGACGCCGCAGGCATATCATCACCAGCATGGCGGTCAGTCCGCCCAGCACGGAGAACAGCATGGCCGACAGGTTTCCGGCAAACAGTCCGCCCAGCAGACAGCGGGTCAGCAGAATGGCCAGTGCCGCGCCGGCACCCAGCTGATACAGGGCGAACACAGTCACGATGTTGGCAAGACCCAGCTTCACGCCGGGAAGGGGCACCAGCAGGGAGATGGGAAACAGCCCCTCCAGAGTGCTGAGCCCCAGCGCCAGCGCTGCCAGCACGGCGCAGAGGGCGATATTCTTCGTTGTCCACTTCATGTGCTCACCCCACGATCACATCAGGGGCGTCCGACGCGGACGCACCCTCCAGGTGGACGACCACCTGGGCGGGCAGGCACACGATGGACTGCCCGGCACGGGAGATAGCCCCGGTGTGGACGCAGTCCCGGGTGGGGCAGTCGCTGTCGGTCACGGAGACGGCGCCATCCTCAGCGGCAATGTGCAGCGTATAGCCGCGGCTGGTGACGGTGGTCTCGGTGAAGTCGGACAGGGG
>DJPP01000029.1:0-8291 GCA_002438575.1 Oscillospiraceae bacterium UBA6409
GCCACCGCCGCCTTGGCCAGCTGCAGCGCCCGGACATCGGCGGCGGTGAGGTATACCCTGTCCGTCAGGTGGAACACGCCGCCGTTTTCGTCACGGGTCAAATAGCGGCGGAACGCCTCGGGCGCGTCCTCCGGCGGCAGGAGTCGGCCGCTTTCGTCAATGACACCCAGCCGCAGCAGGAGGGCCGTCAGGTCGATGAGACCGGAGCCGCAGAGGCCGGCGGCTTCGCCGCCACCGATGACGTTCATCTCGAAGGCACCGTTATACCGCACGCGGCTGACCGCGCCGTCCACGCCCAGCATACCGCAGGCGATGCCCGCGCCCTCGAAGGCGGGGCCGGCGGCCACGGCGCAGCAGGTGAAGCCGTCTCTGCCGCCCAGGGCCATCTCGCCGTTGGTGCCGATGTCCAGAAACAGGAAATGGCCCGCGCGCTGGGAGAGACCGGAGGCCAGCAGACCGGCGGTGATATCGCCGCCCACGAAGCCCGCCGCGCAGGGAACACAGTACAGCGGCGCGCCCAGCAGCGTGAGGTCGGGGCTCCGGCGGAACAGGGTCTCCGGACAGAAGGGGGCGGCGGCCAGTGGACGGACGGACACACCGGCGAGCAGGCTCTGCATGACGGTGTTGCCGGCGGTCACGGTGCGCTTCAGCTCGGCGGGCTGACGCCCGGCCTGGGAGAGCGCCCGGGTGAGAAGGGCCTTCAGCTGCTCGCGGAGCAGGGCGGACAGACGGGCGAGGCCGTCCGGGTGGTCCATGGTATACTGGATGCGGGTGATGACATCCGCGCCGTAGGGGGCCAGAGCCGTCCAGTCGGCGCAGGTGGCCAGGGCACGGCCGGTGGCCAGGTCGTACAGCCGGACCGCCGTGGTGGTGGTGCCCAGGTCGACAGCGGCGGCGCAGCCTGTCTCGCCGGTGGGGACGGCGGGGGGGTCCAGCGTCTCGGTGAGGATGCGCCCACCGGCGGCGGGAGGGAGGACGATCTCGTCGCCGTCCTCCGGCACCACGCGGCAGGCCAGACGCGGCACGCCGTTGACGCTGACGCGGCATTTGCCGCAGCGGCCGTGGCCGCCGCAGGCGGCGGGCAGGGTACAGCCGGCGCGGCGCAGCAGGGCCAGCAGGGTATCGGTATCATTGCAGGGGAGGCGAAAAACATCTCCGCCGCGGGTCACGCGGATACTTGACACGGGCAACACCCCTTTTTATAATAATTCCACTACTACTTTTATCAGCCCGGGGCGGCTTTGTCAAGAGGATTTGCCATGAGAACGAAACTGATGACGCTGGCGGCGGAAAACGGGTTCTCCCACGCCGCGCCGGTGGACATGAACGCACTGACGCCCCGGCGGGAGGTGCGTGAGATGTGCCGGGCGGACCGGTGCGGACAGTGGAACGCCAACTGGGCTTGTCCGCCCGGCTGCGGGACGCTGGAGGACACCGCGGCGGATATAAAGCGCTTTGACGCAGGAATACTGGTGCAGACCACCGGCACACTGACGGACGACTTCGACTACGAGGGGATGGAGGCGATCCAGCGGCGGCACAAGCGGGCCTTTGCGGACTTTGCGCGGCAGGCGCGGCGGCTGCTGCCGGACTGCCTGCCCCTGTCAGCGGGGGCGTGCACCGTGTGCCGCCGGTGTACCTGCCCGGACCGGCCCTGCCGGTTCCCGGACAAGCGGATGTCCTCCATGGAGGCCTATGGCCTGCTGGTGGGGGACGTGTGTCTGCGGTCCGGGCTGTCGTATAACTACGGACCGCGGACCATGACGTATACATCGTGCCTACTCTATACCGAAGAGGTGAAATGATATGATGACGCCAAAGGAGAACTTTCTGGAGCTGCTGAAGCCCAACGGACAGCCGGACCGCCAGCTGTGCCAGTATGAGGCGCTGCATATGTGCCTGAACGACCCCATCAACACCTATCTGCGGGGCAACCGGAAGCGGGGGACCGTCAGCAGGGATCGGTGGGGCACCACCATCAGCTTTCCTGCCGACGCGCCGGGGCCTATGCCCGTCACCACGGACGGCCTGGCGGTGTGTCCGGACGTTACCCGCTGGCGGGAGACGGTCCACACGCCGGATATCGCCGCCTGCACGGAGGGCTGGGAGGCGTGCCGCGCCGCGGCACGGGCGGCCTGCGGAGAGAAGAAGCTGCTGGCGGGCTTTATGGGTACCGGTATCTTCGAGCAGTGCCACTTCCTGATGGGGTTCGAGGACACGCTGACGAACCTGTATGAGCACCCGCAGGAGATGCACGCGCTTATTGACTGCATCACCGCGTACCGGCTGCTGTACGTGAAGCTGCTCATCGACAATTTGCAGCCGGACGTGATCTTCTCTCACGACGACTGGGGCACCAAGGACGCATTGTTCATGAAGCCGGAGATGTGGCGGGAATTCTTCAAGGAGCCGTACCGGCGGTTTTACGGCTATATCCGGTCCCGGGGCGTGATCGCCATCCACCACGCGGACTCCTATCTGGTCCCGATCGTGGAGGACATGGCGGAGATCGGCATTCAGGTGTGGCAGGGCGTACTGCCGGAGAACGATATACCGGCCCTCCAGCAAAAGCTGCACGGGCGGCTGGTGCTGATGGGCGGCATGGGCGCCGCCATCGACCGGGCGGACGCCGCGCCGGAGGAGATCTACGGCTATGCCATGGATACCCTGCGGCGGTGCTGCCCGGGGGGACACTATATCCCCTCCATCACCTACGGCCTGCCGGGGGCGGTGTATCCCCAGGTGGACGAGCACATCGACCGGGCTATCGCGGATTACAACCGGGAGCTGCACGTGCCGCGGTTCGATCTGCCGCCGGTACCCCGCCGGGTACGTGCTGCCGCTGTGCGGCAGGAGACGGTGGACGCCGCTGTCGAGAACGGCGACGTGCTGGCCCGCCTGGCTGCAGCGCTGGAAAAGGGGCAGCAGAAAAAGGTGCTGGCTCTGTGCCGGGAGGCGCTGGACCAAGGTCGGACGCCGCAGGAGATCCTGTCCGGCGGGCTGATCCGGGGTATGAACGATCTGGGTGAGGCCTTCTCCGCCAACCGGGCCTTCGTGCCGGAGATGCTGATGGCCGCCCGGTGCATGACGGCGGCGCTGGGGGAGCTGAAGCCGTTGATGACCGGCGGGAATGCCAAGACGGTGGGCCGGGCGTGTATCGGTACCGTCCGGGGAGATATGCACGACATCGGCAAGAACCTGGTGAAGATCATGCTGGAGGGCAGCGGTGTGGAGGTCATCGACCTGGGCGTGGACGTGACGCCGGAGCAATTCGTGGAGACGGCGAAGCGGCAGCACTGCGGTGTGATCGCCTGCTCGTCCCTGCTGACCACCACCATGGGCGAGATGCGCCGGGTGGTGACGCTGGCCCGGGAGGCAGGTATCCGGGACCAGGTGAAGATATTTGTGGGCGGCGCGCCTATCAGCCAGAGCTTCTGCGACGAGATCGGCGCGGACGTGTACACGGAGGACGCGGCGGCGGCCGCCCGGGCGGCGGTATCGGCGCTGAAGGGATAAACCGGCAGCCCTAAAAAGTGACAGACCCGCAGGCACCGCCTGCGGGTCTGTCACTTTGTTGGTCGTAGTTGAGGAGAAAATATGGCGGGGAACAGATACGCTTCGCTGAGAAAGCGCACATGGCTATGATGGACGGCTTCCTACATACGGTCCGGTTGACGGCTTACTTTCGATAACACAGTTGACTTGCGCCCTCTATGTTAAAACGCGCGGCGCTGCATCAGCATCCGCACCAGCGTGATAACGGCGAGGACAGCGATGACAGCCGCCGACGCGATGCTCACGAAGGAGAGCAGCGCACCGTGGGCGGGCGGCAGCAGGAATGCGGCCACAGCGGAGGCGAGGCACAGGATGACCAGAGAGGTGATGAGCTTCGTTCTATCCATAGTAGTTGTTCTCCTTTCATGGTGTGGGAATGTTCTTTTCCTTCTGTGCTTACAGCATACCATATGTAGTGGTACGCATCTTTACAGAAAAGCTACGAACCGGTGGAAAGACGGATACAAAATGGTTACAAAGTGGTCGGAACGGTGACAATGGGTGTAGACTTTCCGGCCGGTTTCTGCTATAATGCAGGAAAGCTGTCATTTTATCTCTCGGAGGCGCTTCTGTTGCAATATTTGACAAATCTTTGGAACGCGCTGGACTTCGGCTCGCTGGAGAGCATACTGCTCCGCGTGGCGTCCGTGTTCCTGTGCCTGACCATACATGAGACGTGCCACGGCCTGGCGGCCTATGCGCTGGGCGACCCTACGGCCAAGCGGGCGCACCGGCTGAGTCTGAACCCCCTGCGGCACATCGACTGGCTGGGTCTTATTATGATGGTGGCGGCTGGCTTTGGCTGGGCCAAGCCGGTGCCGGTGGACCCCAGCTATTTCAAGAGGCCCAAGCAGGGCATGGCGCTGACGGCGCTGGCCGGGCCGGTATCCAACTTTCTTCTGGCGCTGTTGCTGCTGCTGATCGCCCGGGGCGAGTTCCTCCGGGCGGTGACTACGGGGAGCTTCAGCGGTACATGGTTCTCCTTCCTGGTGGATACGGCGTCGCTGTCGGTGGGCCTGGGGCTGTTCAACCTGGTGCCCATCCCGCCGCTGGACGGGTCAAAGGTGCTGGCAGTGCTGCTGCCGGACCGGGCGTACAGCTGGCTCATGCGCTATGAGCGCTTCGGTATGCTGGTGCTGCTGGTGGTCATCTCCGTGGGAATCGGCAGCAATGCGCTGGACAGCGCCATCCGCTGGACATTTACCCTGCTGTGCAGGCTGGTCGGTTTTGAGGTGTAGATTTGGACGATCCTATTTTTAAGCTGGAAAAGGTGGTACAGACGCGGGGCGACGAGCCGCTGGAGGATTTCGAGGGGCCGCTGGACCTGATACTGTACCTGCTGGGAAAAAATAAGATAGAGATACAGGATATCCCCATCGCGCTGATACTGGAGCAGTACCAGGATTATCTGGAAAAGCGGAAGCAGATGGATCTGGAGGTGGCCAGCGAGTTCATTACCATGGCCGCCCAGCTGATGTTCATCAAGACCCGTATGCTGCTGAACCTGGAGGACGAGGAGGCCCAGAGTGAGATGGATGCCCTCATCAAGTCGCTGGAGGAGCGCAAGCGGGGCGAGGCCTATGCCCGGGTGCGTATGCTGTCGGAACGGCTGGCGCCCCTGAGCGAGTTCGGACGGAATATCCTGACCCGGCCGCCGGAGCCCATGGAGCGCGGGAAGATCTATGAGTACGATCAGGAGCCGGCGGATCTGGTGCTGACCATGCAGGAGGTCACGGACCGACGGGGCGCGCCGGAGGCGCCGCCCATCCGGGCCTTTGACGAGATCGTGAAGCGGGAGCCGTATCCCGTGGAGACGAAGGCGAAGGAGATCCTGCGGCGGCTGAAGGATGTGGGCATCACGCGTTTTTTGCTGCTGTTCCGCGGCAGCAAGACCCGCAGCGAGCTGGTGGCCACATTCATGGCGGTGCTGGAGCTGTGCCGGAACAATCTGATCAAGCTGGCCGGCGCGGCCAGCGACTGCACCGTCACCGCAGAGGGCGACGCACCGGAAGAACTGATGTAAGGGGAGACCTATGGATACACTGGAGATGAAGGATATCGAGGCCGCCGTAGAGGGCATACTGTTTGCCTCCGGCGAGCCGGTGGCTGTGGACCGCATCTGCGTGGCGCTGGACATGGACCGCCCCACGGTGGAGCTGGTGCTGCAGCATTTGCAGGACTATTACAGCTATGAGCGACGGGGCGTGCGGCTGCTGCGGATGGAGGACAGCTGGCAGCTGTGCTCCGCGCCGGAGTACGGCGACCAGATCCGCAAGGCGTTTGAGATACGCAAGCCCGCCAAGCTCAGCCAGCCGGCGCTGGAGGTGCTGACCATCATCGCGTACTATCAGCCCACCACCCGGGCCTATGTGGACCAGATACGGGGCGTGGACAGCTCGTACACGGTGGGGCTGCTGCTGGACCGTCACCTGATCGAGGAGTGCGGACGGCTGCAGGTGCCGGGGCGGCCGCGGCTGTACCGGACGACACAGGCGTTTTTGCGGGCGTTCCATCTGAATTCGCTGGAGGAGCTGCCTCAGCTGCCGGGAATGGAGGCGGACGGACAGCTGCGGCTGGACGACGATGCGGTACCGGCGGACGGGGAAAACGGCGCGGAGGCGCTGTAAGCATACGGGAGAGACAACGCGGGAGGAGGGAGCACGATGACGGCGGTGTACATCATACTGGGCATTCTGCTGTTTTTCTTTCTGCTGTCGCTGCTGCGTATCGGCGTGCGGGCAGACTTTACGGGCGACCTTGTGGACACAAGCGTCACGGTGATCGCGGGGCCTGCGCGGATACAGGTGCTTCCCAAAACGGATAAGCCGGACAAACCCCAAAAACCGAAAAAAGAGAAGAAGAAAAAGACGCCGCGGGAGGAGAGCGCCAAGGGGGAGGAAAAGAAGAAGCTGTCCCTGTCGGCGCAGGATATCAGGACGCTGCTGCCTGCGGTGTGGGCGTCCCTGAAGGGCGGACTGCGAAAGACGCGGCAGCGGCTGCTGATCGACCCGCTGGAGCTGTCGGCGGTGCTGCCGGGAGCCATGGACCCGGCGGGGGCGGCGGAGCTGTACGGCTATATCAACGCCGGAATGTGGACGGTGATGCCGCAGCTGGAGCAGCTGACGCGGATACCGGCCCCCGGCCTCCACGTGGAGGTGGACTTTGACAGTGAGCAGCTGCGGCTTACGGGCCGGCTGGGCGTGAGTTTGCAGATACGGGACCTGTTCGCCATCGGCGGAGCCTTCGCCGGGCCGGTGATACGGTGGTTCCTGGCCATGCGGAAGCGGCAGAGCGCCGCGGAGAAGACGCGGGCGGCGCAGAGCGCCGCGCAGCAGCGTGAAACAGTACACACAGCGCCGGACGGCGCGGGACATACGACCACATCAACTTCGACAAAGGAGAGCTGACAATGGAAATGACCGAGAAGAAAAATGACCTCAAGAGCATGATGGTGGAGTCTATGGAGAAGGTCAAGGAGATGGTGGACGCCAACAATATCGTGGGCGAGCCTATCACCACGCCGGACGGCGTGACGCTGATCCCTATCTCTCGGCTGAGCTACGGCTTCGGCTGCGGCGGCGGGGACTACGGCAAAAACAAGGAGCATTCCGGCGCCGGCTGCGGCGCGGGCGTGCGGGTGGAGCCCATGGCCTTCCTGGTGGTCAAGGGCGGCGTGACCCGTATGCTGCCGGTGGGTACGCCGGCTATCACCACCGTGGACCGGGTCATCGAGATGGTGCCGGAGCTGCTGGACCGTGTCGAGGGCTTCGTGGATAAGAAGCGGAACAAGGATTTCTGATACCAGACAAGAAGACAAGCAGCGCGGGAATAGACTGAGAGCATCCTGTGATGAGGAGGGCTTTCTGTGACCCGAGGGATCTTGGCGGCGCTGTGCGCCGCACTGGCCGTGCTGACGTGCATACCCGCTGTGGCGGAGGCTGTGGAGGTCTCCGCCACGGCTTGCGTCCTGATGGACGCGGACACGGGGCAGGTGCTGTATGAAAAGAACGGGGACAAGCGGATGCGCATCGCCAGCACCACCAAGCTGATGACGGCGCTGGTGGCCCTGGAGCAGGGGACGCCGTCGCAGGTCATCACTGTGACTGCCGCACACATGGCGGAGGGGTCGTCCATGTACCTGCGGCCGGGGGAGAAGCTGACGCTGGAGGAGCTGCTGTACGGGCTGCTGCTGTGCTCGGGCAATGACGCGGCGCTGGCGCTGACGGAGTGTGCAGGGGGTGCGGCGCCCTTTGTGGAACGGATGAACGAAAAGGCCGCCGCATTGGGAATGGCAGACAGCCATTTTGCCAATCCCAACGGACTGGATGACGAGGCACACTATTCCACCGCCTATGACATGGCGCTGCTGGGGTGCGCGGCGGTGAATGAGCCGACGCTGCGGCGGATGGCCTCTACACGGACGGCGGTCATCGGCGGGCGGACGCTGACCAACCACAACAAGCTGCTGAGCCGCCTGGACGGGTGCGTGGGGCTGAAGACCGGGTACACGAAGGCGGCAGGGCGGACGCTGGTGTCCTGTGCGGAGCAGGCGGGCCGGCGGCTGGTGGCGGTGACGCTGCGGGACGGGGACGACTGGAACGACCACGAGGCACTGTACCGCTGGGGATTTCTGCTGACAGGCATACAGGAGACGCTAAAGGCGCGCCTGCTCGGCGCGCTGGAAAACGGGAGAGAGGTAACGCCATGACCGAGCGCATACAGAAGCTGCTGGCCGC
>DJPP01000029.1:8383-14378 GCA_002438575.1 Oscillospiraceae bacterium UBA6409
GCCCGGGTGGGCGGCAAGGCGGATCCGGAGACGGACGATATCCGGGTGGATGGACGGCCCCTACGGGGTGCGGCACAGCACGTGTATCTGATGCTGCACAAGCCGCGGGGCTATGTGACCACCCTCTCTGACGAACGGGGCCGTCCTACGGCGGCATCGCTGGTCAGAGACTGCGGCACACGGGTATATCCCGTGGGGAGACTGGACCTGGACTCAGAGGGCTTGCTGCTGTTTACAAACGATGGGGCGCTGACTCATGCGCTGCTGCACCCCAGCCACCAGGTGGACAAGACGTATATCGTCACGGTCACCGGCGCGGCAGCGGACAGCGCACGGCAGCTGTCGGCGGTGGACAGGCTGGACGGACAGCTCATCGTGCCGGCGGCGGTGACAGAGCTGTATCGGAAGGACGGTACGGCGAAATACCGGGTGGTGATCCACCAGGGTAAGAAGCGGCAGATCCGGCGGATGTGCGCCGCCGTAGGACTGACCGTGACCCGGTTGTGCCGGGTGGCGGAGGGCGGAATCGCTCTGGGCGACCTGCCGCCGGGGAAGTGGCGGTATCTGACGGCGGCGGAGCTGCAATCTATCAAAGGAAGCCATCAACATGAATGAAAACGTGCTACAGACCATCCGGGCCGGGATGGATACCTTTTCCAAGGGACAGAAGCGCATCGCGGCGTTTATACTGGACAACTATGACCGTGCGGCGTTTATGACCGCCGCGCGACTGGGCGAGACGGCCTCCGTCAGCGAGTCCACGGTGGTGCGCTTTGCCGCGCAGCTGGGCTACGACGGCTATCCGGAGATGCAGAAGGCTCTGCAGGAGCTGATACGGGGCAAGCTGACCTCCATCCAGCGAATTCAGGTGTCGCGGGATCAGATGTCCGGTGCGGACATTCTGGGCAGCGTGATGCAGCGGGATATGAACAGCATACACAACGTGATCGAGCAGCTGGACCGCGATGCCTTCAACCGGGCGGTGGACAAGCTGCTGGAGGCGGAGCACATCTACATACTGGGCGTGCGGTCCTCTTCATTTCTGGCGGGATATCTGAACTTCTACCTGCACCTGATCTTCAAGAACGTGACGCTGGTGCAGTCCAGCGCCGCCGGTGAGATCTATGAGCAGCTGGCCCACATCGGCAGGGGCGACGTGCTGCTGGGGATATCCTTCCCGAGGTACTCCAAAATGGCCATCCACGCGGTGGAGTTTGCCTGCCGGCGGGGTGCGGAGGTGGTGGCGATCACCGATTCGGCCGTGTCACCGCTGTATGGTATGGCGGCGGTGTCACTGCTGGCGCCCTGCGACATGATCTCCTTTGTGGACTCAATGGCCGCGCCGCTGAGCCTGCTGAACGCGCTGATACTGGCGGTGGGACAGCAGCGGCGGGATGACCTTTCCGCCACGCTGGCGGACATGGAGCAGGTGTGGTCCAGGTACAGCATTTTCGGGAAAGACGACGAGTGATATGGCGAAGGAGATCGTGGTGATCGGCGGCGGCGCCGCCGGTCTGATGGCGGCCATCACCGCGGCCCGGCAGGGCGCGGCGGTGACGCTGCTGGAGCCCAACGAACGGCTGGGCAAGAAAGTGAATATCACCGGCAAGGGCCGGTGCAATGTGACCAACGACTGTGACCGGGAGACGCTGCTGAACAGCATTCCCGGCAACGGGCGGTTTCTGTACGGAGCGCTGACACGGTTCACGCCCCGGGACACCATGGCGTTCTTTGAGGCGCTGGGCGTGCCGCTGAAGGTGGAACGGGGGAACCGGGTGTTCCCGGTGTCCGACAGTGCCTTCGACATCACCAATGCGCTGGAACGGGAGATGAAGCGCCGGAAGGTGCGGTGGGTCCGTGACCGGGCTGCAGCGGTGGAGACGGCGGAGGGCGCTGTATGCGCCGTAAAAGGGGAGAAGGAGACGTACCCCGCGCAGGCGGTCATCCTGGCCACAGGCGGGGTGTCCTATCCCGGCACCGGGTCCACGGGGGACGGCTACCGCATAGCGGAGGCGCTGGGGCATACCATCGTGCCGCCGCGGGGCTCACTGGTGCCGCTGGTGTGCGCTGGCGAGGACTGTCCGGCCATGCAGGGCCTGAGCCTGCGGAACGTGGCGGTAACGGTGTACAACGGGAAGAAAAAGGCGGTGTTCCGGGACTTCGGCGAGCTGCTGTTTACCCACTTCGGGGTGTCCGGACCGCTGGTGCTGTCCGCCAGCGCCCATCTGCGGCGCTGGGAGGGGGAGCGCTATACGATGGAGATCGACCTGAAGCCGGCGCTGGACGAGCAGAAGCTGGACGCGCGGGTGCTGCGGGACATCGGAGAAAATCCCAACCGGGAGATGGGTACCATCGTCTCGGGGCTGGTGCCCCACAGCATGGCGCCGGTGGTGCTGCGCCGGGCGGGGCTGACCGGAAGCGAAAAGGCCAACAGCCTGACGAAGGAACAGCGGCGGGCGCTGGTGCAGGTGCTGAAGCATTTTACGCTTGAACTCACCGGGCCGCGGCCCGTCAGCGAAGCCATCGTCACCGCCGGCGGCGTGAAGGTGGGGGAGGTAACGCCCAACACCATGGCGTCGAAAAAAGTGGGGGGACTGTATTTTGCCGGTGAGGTGCTGGACGTGGATGCCTACACCGGGGGCTTTAATTTGCAGATCGCGTGGGCGACGGGGTATCTGGCGGGGCTGAGCGCCGCAGAAAGCGAGGAGACGACATGACGGAGAGACAGTATGCGGTGGCCATCGACGGGCCGTCCGGTGCGGGAAAGAGCACGTTGGCCCGGGCGGCGGCAGAGGCGCTGCATATCCTATATGTGGACACCGGAGCCATCTATCGGACCATCGGCGTGTATATGTATCGGCACGACATCGCGCCCACGGCAGCGCCGGCGGTGATCGCGGCGCTGCCGGAGATCACGGTGGCCCTGCGGTACGACGAGGAGGGCTTGCAGCGGATGTATCTCAACGGCGAGGACGTGACGAAGGAGATACGCCTGCCGATGATATCGAAGTACGCCTCAGACGTGTCGGCCATACCGGAGGTTCGGGCGTTCCTGATGGAGCTGCAGCGGTCTCTGGCGCGGGAGCACAGCGTCATCATGGACGGACGGGACATCGGGACTGTGGTGCTGCCGAATGCGGAGGTGAAGGTGTTTCTGTGCGCGGATGTGGAGACGCGGGCGCGGCGGCGTTTTCTGGAACTGGAGCAGCGGGGCACGCCGAAGCCCTTTGACGAGGTGCTGCGGGACATGGAGCAGCGGGATTATAACGATACCCACCGGGCGGCGGCGCCGCTGCGGCCGGCGGATGACGCCATCATGATCGACAACACGGATATGGATTTCGCGGCCAGCCTGGAGCTGCTGCTGGATGTGATACGGGGGCGGACAGAAACGTGAGGAACAAGTTTTACGCGGCGGCCTGGCGGGTGCTGCGCCCGCTGGTGCTGTTTTTCCTGCCGGTGGACCTGCGGGGAACGGAGCACCTGGAGGACGGGGAACCGGTGCTGCTGTGTGCCAATCACTCCAGCGCCTGGGACCCTATCCTATTCGTGCTGTCCATGCCTCAGCGGTTTAACGTGCGGATCATGGCTAAGAAGCAGTTGTTTTCCATCCCCATCGTGGGCGGGTTCCTGCGGGCGATCGGCGTGTTTCCGGTGGATCGGGGCAACAGTGATATTGGGGCGGTGAAGACCGCTATACAGAGCCTGCGGGACGGGTGGAACCTGTTTTTGTTCCCGGAGGGAACGCGGGTGAAAGACCCCGGCCATGCGGAGGTCAAGTCCGGCGCGGGCATGATGGCTATCCGTGCCGGGGTGAAGCTGGCGCCGGTGTATATCGGCACGAAGAAGCGTATATTCCGCAAGACGCCCATCATCATTGGCGAGCCCTTTGCGCCGGAGTACACCGGCCGCAAGGGTACGGCGGAGGAGTACACCGCCAATGCCCATGAGGTCATGCGGCGGGCCTATGCTCTGGGAGGGATCGAATGCAGGTGATACTGGCGAAGACGGCGGGGTTCTGCTACGGCGTGGAACGGGCCGTGCGTATGGCGGAGGCGGCAGCCCGGGAGGGCGGCTGCGTCATGCTGGGCAGTATCATACACAATGACCGGGTCATCGCGGCACTGGAGGCGCTGGGTGCGCGGCAGGCGGACAGCCCAGAGCAGGTGTGGCCGGGGGAGACGGTGATCATCCGCGCCCATGGCGAGACACGGGAGGCTTTGCAGCTGCTGGAGGAACGGGGTGTACGCATTGTGGATGCCACCTGTCCCCACGTGCTGCGGATACACCGGCTGGTGGAGCGAGCTGCCCGCGAGGGACGGACGCCCATCATTATCGGTGAAGCGCACCATCCGGAGGTGATGGCCGCCGCCAGCCGCTGCGAGCGCAGCGTGGTGCTGGAAAACGCGGAAGAGCTGGCCGATTGGGTGGCGGCGGACCCAGCGCGGCGGGACATGGATTTGCTGGTTACCGCACAGACGACCTGTATTCGTTCGATATGGAAAGAGTGCGTAAATTTTTTAAAAAAACAGTGTACAAACGCCGAAATATTTGATACAATATGTGATGCTACGCAAAAGCGTCAATCCGAGGCGGCGGATATCGCCGGGCGGGTGGACGTTATGGTCGTGGTCGGAGATCGTAAAAGTGCCAACACCAGACATTTAGCGGAGATCTGCAGCACACGCTGCGCCCGGGTCTGTCAGATCGAAGGGCCGGAGGAGCTGCGGGTCGGGTCCCTTAACGGATGTTCTGTGGCGGGGCTTACAGCCGGCGCGTCCACGCCTGCGGGCATCATTAAGGAGGTATATGCAACGATGAGCGAAGAGATCAAGAACATGGAAGCTACGGAAGAGAGCTTCGAGGAAATGCTGGAAAAATCTTTTAAGACTTTGAATACAGGAGAGAAGGTAACCGGTATCGTAACGGCGATCGGCCCCACCGAGGTGCAGGTCGATCTGGGCTGCAAGCAGGCGGGCTATATCTCTGTGGACGAGCTGTCCGCAGATCCCAATGTGAAGCCTGAGGACGTCGTCAAGGTCGGCGACGAGATCGAGACCTATATCATCCGCGTCAACGACGTGGAGGGTTATGCCATGCTGTCCAAGAAGCGTCTGGACGCTGTCAAGGTCTGGGAGGATATCGAGAAGGCCCGTGAGGACAAGACCACCCTCGAGGGTAAGGTCACCGAGGAGAACAAGGGCGGTATCGTCGTCAACGTCAAGGGCGTGCGCGTGTTCGTGCCCGCTTCCCAGTCCGGCCTGCCCCGCGGCGCTGAGCTGAGCACCATGATCGGCCAGACCGTGTCCCTGCGGATCACCGAGGTCAACCGTGCCCGCCGCCGCGTCGTCGGCTCCATCAAGGCCGTGACCTATGAGGCCCGTCAGGCAGCCCAGGCGGAGATCTGGAACAACATCGAGGTCGGCAAGCGCTATACCGGCACCGTGAAGTCCATGACTTCCTACGGTGTGTTCGTGGACATCGGCGGCGTGGATGGTATGGTACATATCTCCGAGCTGTCCTGGAGCCGTATCAAGAACCCCGCAGAGGTCGTGTCCGTGGGCGATACCCTGGATGTGTACGTCATCTCCTTCGATCCCGAGAAGCACAAGATCTCTCTGGGCGTGAAGGACCGCAGCATGAATCCCTGGGATAAGTTCATGGCTACCTACCACGTGGGCGATGTGGCCAACGTGCGTATCGTGAAGCTGATGACCTTCGGCGCGTTCGCCGAGGTCGTGCCCGGTGTGGACGGTCTGATCCACATCTCCCAGATCGCGGACCGCCGCATCGAGAAGCCCGGCGACGTGCTGACCGAGGGCGAGATGGTGGACGCCAAGATCACCGCCATCGACGAGGAGAAGCAGAAGATCTCCCTGTCCATCCGCGCGCTGCTGGCTCCCGCCGCTGACGAGGACGAGGACGAAGAGTAATTGAATGGTAAACCCCCTCCGCTGCCTTTGAGGCAGCGGAGGGGGTTCTTTTTTCTTGTCTT
>DJPP01000029.1:14504-16052 GCA_002438575.1 Oscillospiraceae bacterium UBA6409
CCGGGGACGCCGCGTCGTACGAAAGGGGACAGGCGTGGCAAAGAGGGGAGGTTATTTCAGCAGTTCATCATAGGTGGTGTGCAGTACATCGCGTATGCCGCGAAGCTGGGTGGCCTGTATGTGCTGAATGCCCCTCTCGATTTTTACCAAAGATTCTCGCGTCATGTCCACGCCGTCCAGCTGCAGCTTGCGTACCAGCTCGGTCTGTCCGATGCCGCGGCTCAGCCGTATGCGGCGGATATTTCCACCGATGTCGATGGCATCCTGTTTTATCTTTTGCATTATTCATCCTCCGGTAGAACCAAAAACAGTCCAACTTTTACTTGATTGTATGGTGGACAGGCGTTATAATGGGACTGGTTTTAGTCCACTTCGGGAAGGAGGGTACAAATAATGAAAAAGACAGAGATCGTAGTGGATGATGTGGTGTACGAATTTTACAGGAAAATAGCGGTCAGTGCGGGCGGCCTTTCGCCGGAGCGCGTTATGGCGGACGCGCTGTTCAAGCTGGCGGGGGAGCTGTCGTTGGAAGCGATGCATAAGAAAAAGAGCAAGTGAACAGAGAGCACCCGCAGGATGCTCTTTTGCACCCTGCGGGGCGATGTGGGCATCGCCCCCTACGGGGACGGGCGGTTCTTCCGCTTCGCTCCACGGTTCGCCGCAGACAAAAGTAGCTCGCGCCGGAGCGCGAAACATCCCTCTGCCGGTGGGAAAAGAAAAATAATTTTGGGAGGGTTGCCTGTTTATGGGCAACTCTCCCGTTTTTTTGGCATAGGGGCAGAACCAGACCGCAGAAAGGGGGGAGCACGTATGAAAAGAGCAGATGTGAACTGGGGAGAGGTACGGCGTAAGTATGAGTCGGGAATGTACACCTATCAGCGCTTGGCAAAGGAGTACCATGTGTGCACGCAGACGGTGTGGCGGCACGCGGTCAAGGGGCAGTGGCAGATCGGCCGGGAGGACGCGGAAAAGCAGATACTCCGGCGATGCCTGATGGCCACGGCAAAGCTGCTGGAGACGGCGGCTGCCGGAGCCACGGAACGGCTGGAAAGCGGAGAGGGCAGCCTGAAGGAGGTCAAGGAGCTGGGAGGTATCCTACAGGCGCTGGTGGGGACAGCGGCAAAGATGTGCCAGAGCGAAAAGAACAGCGACACGGCGGTCAACGAGATACGGGTGATCATGTCGGAGGAGGTAGAGGAGCTGAGTGGATGATATCCATGCCGGGTCTGCTCATTTTTGCACAAGCATTCCCGGGAATTCTTGTGGGTTTCGTCAATTTCCCAGCGGGCTGCATTGTGGTAAAATTAACAATTAGAAAATTCAGCCTTCGTCGGAAGGGACAGGAAAGAACAGGGAGGAACAGGACATGGCTTTTGCTGATTTTCAGGCGCTGTACAAGCAGAAACTGACCACCGCGGACGAGGCGGTGAAGGTCATCAAATCCGGCGATTGGGTGGACTACGGCTTCTGCGCCATTCATCCCCGGGTGCTGGACGAGGCGCTGGCCCGCCGGGCACCGGAGCTGGAGGACGTGAAGGTCCGGGGCGG
>DJPP01000019.1:0-6364 GCA_002438575.1 Oscillospiraceae bacterium UBA6409
TCGATCAGCGTGCTCTCCACGCCCTTCCACTCCCGGCGCACGGTGGCCATGTCGCCCTTGCGGTACAGGTCGCCCAGCCGCTTTTCGCCGTTGAGCAGCAGGTCCTTGCGCTCCGCGCAGGTCATGCTGGCCACAGCCTTGGCCTCCCGCGCCACGCGGTTCATATTGTCAAGGAGATGATCCTTTTGCTTCCTGCCGAAGGCCCTCCAGTCCGTCTCCTTGATGAGATCGAGAGCGATGGAGCCAAACTCCTTCAGGTTGGCGGCCTGCGCCTTCCAGTCCATCTCGGTCTTGGCGCGGAAGAACTCGGGGTTGGGAAATTTCTTCTTGTCAGCCATCAGTTGGCACCTCCGTTCTGCTTGTGGAGCTTCTTGATCTCCAGCGACTCCACAAAGGCCTGCACGCGGGTCCGCAGCTGGCCGGAGTTGCCGTTGTTGTACAGACGGTCGATGCTCAGCACCGGCCAGTCATACTCCTCGTGCATGATGTGGCTCACCAGCGCGCGCTCAAAGCCCCAGTAGTCGCAGTATTTCATCTGCTCATAGATGATACCGTCGGCGTGGTATTCCTTTGCCAGACGATCCGCCGTCTCACGGCGCTGCAGTACCTTCTCGTCGGCGATGTAGCGGGCGCATTCGGAGTGCCGCATGATGTGCATACAGATCTGGGGCAGGGCCTCCTCGTCGTCCTTCAGCTCGATGATCTCCCGCCCGGGGGTGGAGCCGAAGCAGTAGCGGTCAGACACCACCAGTGCGCCGCAGCCCTCGATAAGCTTCGTCAGCTGGGGGTCGTCGATCTCGCTGCCCACGATGGCCACGCGGGCGCGGAAGGCGGGCTTGGGATCCGGCTTGCGCTTTTTCAGCTCCGTCAGCGTCTCCCGCAGGTAGGGCAGGATCAGGTACTTGGGACAGGTGAAGCTCACCAGGTTCAGCACATGGAACTCATAGCCGGTGATGACCGGGTTCTCCGCCTTCCGCATCTCGCCGATCTCGCTGATGATGGAACAGACCTCGTTGTGTTCCTTCACGGCTTGGCGAATAGCTGCGTCGGAGGTATCTACGCCGTATTTCTCCGTCAGGGGATCCAGCACCCGGCGGCGCATCTGCTTGACGTAGGACTCCAGCGTGTAGTCGGTGATCTTGTAGGGGATGTCGCAGTGGGTGACAAAGAAGTTGGGCTTGTCATTCATCTGCAAAATTTCAAAGTGCTCCATGGCGCGGTTCATCATGGAACAGGCGTCCACGCCGGCCAGCGCGTCCAGGAACTGGTAGCCGCCCTCCATGCCGCGCTCCACCAGGGCGCGCGCATATTCACAGGTATAGTTGGACATATAGTAGGTAGCGATGTCCAGTGAACCGGTACGGGGGGCGCGGAGCCGGACGGAGAAGCAGCCGGGCAGGTTCAGCAGCGGCTCAGGCATATGGTAGCAGGTATAGCCGATCGCCAGCTTCCCCTCCGCCTGGGCCTGCTTCACCAGATCATTGTCGGCGTTCTCCAACAGGCTCTCGAAGTAGATCAGATGCTTCAGGTCTCTCAAGAATTACACCTCTCTCCTAATGTATTTCAATTATAAGATCTCCAGCTTGGTCAGGGCTTCGCGTGCGCCTTGGAGGACGGGTGCCTCCTCCGGCAAGTCAAAAACACTGAGACCCTGGATATCATTGGCGGCGTGCTGTGGGTCGCTGCCGATGGTGGCCAGTATCTCCGTGCCGTTGATATGGATGTAGGGGATCAGCGCCGGGTCCGTGACCCGGTTGACGATGGCGCCGCAGCGGTCATACATCACCAGGTCATCGGCCACCCGCTTGATGGTGTCAATGACCTGTGTGCCCTTGCGGCTGGGATCGGTGATGAGCACCAGATGCGTCACCTTCTCCATCACCCGGCGGTTGATCTGCTCGATGCCGGCCTCGCCGTCGATGACCACATAGTCAAAGTCATTGGCCAGCAGGTTGATGACCTCCTTCAGATAGGCGTTCACCTTGCAGTAGCAGCCTGCCGTTTCCGGCCGGCCGATGGCCAGGAACGAGAACCGCTGCTGCTCCACCATGGTGTCAAAAATGCGGTATCGTGCCTCGCTGAGAAGCTCGATGGCCTCCCGGGGCGCACCGTCCTCCACCGAGGCCACGATGCTCTTGCGGATGTCGTCCAGCGTCTCCTTTACCTCAACGCCCAGCGCGGTGGACAGTCCCACCGCCGGGTCGGCGTCGATGGCCAGAATACGCCTGTCGGGGTACGCCTCTGTCAGCAGCCGCACAAAGGCGGCGGAGATGGAGGTCTTGCCCACGCCGCCCTTACCGGCGACGGCAATGATCTTGGGGGAGTGCTCCAACAAGTCTCACGTCCTTTCGTGCTACCCGCCGCCGTCATTTCAAAGCAAAATGGCGGTTATGCCACAGAAGTACGCGGGTTTGTGCAGTATTGTTAAATTCCTAACATCATACTACCACAAATACCGGCAAATTGCAACGAAAGTTTCGGCGTTTTGCAACATTTTTTGGTGGTATTGCGCCACGGACGCGATATTGCGCGCCGCATTTTTTGCGGCGTTTTTGCGCCTTTGCCCCTTTGACGCGGCGGGCATACCGTGCTATAATACGGGATAAAGTATCACACCCTCTTGAAAGGAGAGGCTTTATGCGTATCATTGATCTGGAGACCATCAACCAGGCCATGAATAACGAGACACAGTTCGTCCTGCGCTGTGAGGAGGTTTTCCACGACAAGGTATCCTCCGCCGCGGCGGCTGTCCTGTCCGCAGGGCGTGAGCGCCGCATCGTGGCGCTGACCGGCCCCTCCGGCAGCGGCAAGACCACCACCGCTATGCGCCTGCGCGACTACCTGGAGAATTTGGGCGTCAAGGTCTGCCTGTTGAGCATGGACAACTTTTTCCTGCCCTTGGACCAACGTCCGCCGGAGGCCACCGACTGGGAGTCCCCCTACTGCGTCAACGTGGACCTGCTGGTCAGCTGCATCGGCCGTTTGCTGGACGGCGAGCAGGTGGATATCCCCTGGTACGATTTCAAGACCGGCACCACCGGCGGCTACAAGCCCATGCAGGGCGACAAGGACTGCATCGTCATCGCTGAGGGCATCCATATGCTCAACCCTCTGATCTTCGATAAGATCCGCGGCGCGGCCACCGGTATCTACGTGGCGCCCCGCACCCGTATCCTCACCAACGGGGACCGCGTGGTCCGTCCCGAGCAGCTGCGCGTGGCCCGCCGGCTCATCCGTGACTACAACACCCGGGGCCACTCCCTGCGGGAGACGGTGGAGCGCGCCGAGAGCGTCAACGCCGGCGAGGTCAACTACATCCGGCCCTTTAAGAGCAACGCCGCCATCCACATCGACTCCTTCCACGACTATGAGCCCTGTATCCTGGCCAAGTGCCTGGCCAACATCCCCAACTTCCGGCAGGAGCTGACGCCGGAATATATGCGGGAGCACGATCTCACCGACCTGGTGGAGGTGGTGGAGAGCGTCCCGCCTCTGCACACGCCTTATGTGCCGCTGAATTCCATCGTCCGCGAGTTCGTGGGCGGCAGCAGCTATGAATATTGAGCAATAAGGGAGGTATCCTAACTATGAGCAGGATCATTACCATCAGCCGTGAGTTCGGCTCCGGCGGCCGCGAGCTGGGCAAGCGTCTGGCTGAGGCGCTGGGCATTCCGTGCTACGACCACGAGATCATCGAGATGATCGCCAAGGAAAACGGCTTCAACGAGGACTATGTGGCCAATGTGGCCGAAAAGAGCATCGAGGCCGCCTACCCGCTGACCATCGGGCACCGCTTCGGTATGCAGCCCTTCCAGATCATGGAGCAGCCCATCCGTGTGGCGGTGGCCCAGCGCCAGATCATCGAGAACTTCGCCAAGCAGGGCGACTGCGTCATCGTGGGCCGCGCCGCTGACGTTATCCTCAAGGACTACGACCCGCTGAACATCTTTGTCTATGCGGATAAGGACTCCAAGATCGAGCGCTGCCAGCGCCGCGCCCCGCAGGGCGAGCACCTGACGCCCCGGGAGATCGAATCCCGCATGAAGCAGATCGACCGCAACCGCGCCCAGCACCACCAGATGTACAGCGACAGCAAGTGGGGCGACAAGGGCTCCTACGACCTGTGCATCAACACCACCAAGCGATTCGTCAAGGATATCGTTCCGTCCATCGCCAAGTTCTGCGAGGACTGGTTCAATTCCCACGGTTAAATACATAAAAGGCCCGCTTTGCGGGCCTTTTTACCACAGAGAAGAAGGAGGCCGTTCTGTGAAAGTCCGTCTCAACGACGATCCCGAGATCGTCAAGACCATCCGCGAGGGCCTGAAGCGCACCGGCGGCTACTGCCCCTGCCGTCTTGCCCGCACCGAGGAGAACAGGTGTATGTGCAAGGAGTTCAAGGACCAGATCGCCGACCCGAACTTCGAGGGCTACTGCCACTGTCGTTTGTACTACAAGGAGAAATAAAAAACCGGGCCATGGCCCGGTTTTTTATTTCTTCAGCAGTTCCTTCACCAGTCCGACACCGGTCAGCACCACGCCGCCGATGAGCATAAAGTCCGCCAGGTTCCACACCAACGCTCGTTTTTTGACCTTTCGGTGGGGAAATTGCAGATAGTCCGTCACACTGCCCCGCCGCAGCCGGTCCCACTGGTTGCTGATGCCGCCCAGCAGCACCGACAGAATGCCCAGTTGTGCCGCGAAGGTCCGCTTGCCCAGCTCCGGCAGCAGGCACACCGCCGCCGCCAGCCACACGCCCAGCGGCAGCCAGCGCAGCAGCTTCTCATGCTTCTGTCCCAGCCCCAGAAAGAACCCCCGATTCTCCAGATGGGTCAGACGGAGGTATTTGCTCTCCAGCTTCAGCTTCCCTGTGCGGGACAGGTATTTCAGTACCCGGTCGGCGGCGAACAGCGCCGCCGCAATGCCGATGGCTATGTACATCCGCTACCTCCGCCCCCGCCGTACGGTAAAGCCGAACACCAGACCGCACAGGCCGCCTACGATGTGGGCAATCTGGGAGACATTGTCCTGCTTGAACAGTCCGTCCATGATCTCGCCGCCCAGATAGAAGATGACCACCAGGATCAGCGTCACGGGGATCTCGCCCTTCCGCGCCGCCGTGAAGGAGGACAGCACGATCATCATGAACACCACACCACTGGCGCCCAGCAGCGCCGTGTGGGGGAAGAAGATAAAGTTCACCAGGCCGGTGACCAGCGCCGTCAGCGCGATCATCCACACCATGGTGCCACTGCCGTACTTCTCCTCCAGACCGGGGCCCACCAGCAGCAGGAGCAGCATATTGCCCATGTAGTGGTCATAGCCGGAGTGCCCCAGCACATGGCCGAAAAACCGCACGTACGTCAGCGGGTCGGCCAGCGAGGACCGGTATACGGAGAAATACTGCGCGGTGGCGGCGCCGTTGGTCCAGTTGCCCAGCAGCAGGGCGATCAGGCTCAGCAGGGCGAAGGACAATATCACCGGCGCGTTGAAGCGAATAACGATCTTTTTCAAGCGGGATACCTCTTTTCAAATGCGTTTGGAAAGAGTATACTATATATTCAGAAAAAAGTAAACCAAGGAGGGCCTGTGCCGTGAAAAAATGGGTAAAGATCGTTCTCTGCGTCCTGCTGGCGCTGTTGCTGCTGGCGGGCGGCTATGTGGCCTATGTGTTTATCGACTATCACCGTATCGGCGACCAGCCGCTGACGCCGGTGCAGTCCACCGATGCCGCCCGGTCCGTCGATACGAATACGGCCTATACGGTCGTGTCCTGGAACATCGGCTTCGGTGCCTACGAGGACGACTACGGCTTTTTCATGGATGGCGGCACGGAGTCCCGCGCCTGGTCAAAGGAGCGCCTGACGGCTAACCTGGACGCCATCGCCGGGTACCTGAAGCAGCAGAAGGCCGACTTCTGCCTGCTGCAGGAGGTGGACATCGACGCCACCCGCACCTACCATGTGAACGAGCGCGAGCCGCTGTACGCCGCCCTTTTCGATAAGAGCAGCGTTTTCTGCCAAAACTACGACTCGCCCTACCTCCTGTACCCGCTGACCGACCCCCACGGAGCCTCCCGGTCCGGCCTGCTGACCTTCTCCCCGGCGAATATCACCGCAGCCGGCCGCGTGGAGCTGCCGGTGGAGTCCGGCTTTATGAAGCTTCTGGACCTGGACCGCTGTTATTCCGTCAGCCGTGTCCCTGTCTCCGGCGGCGGTGAGCTGGTGCTCTATGACCTGCACCTCTCCGCCTACACCAGTGACGGTACCATCGCCACGGAGCAGCTGGCGCTGCTGCTGGCGGATATGCAGGCGGAATACGAAAAGGGCAGCTGGTGTGTGGCCGGCGGCGACTTCAACAAGGA
>DJPP01000019.1:6475-8170 GCA_002438575.1 Oscillospiraceae bacterium UBA6409
TATGCTGTGCAGCTGATCGCCCCGCTGGACGAGAACGACCCTGTGCCCTCCTGCCGCAATGCCGACGGTCCCTACCACGACGGTCAGTATGTCCTCACCGTGGACGGCTTCCTGACCACGCCCAATGTCGCCGTGGACAGCGCCTCCGTTCTGGATACGGGCTTTGCCTACTCCGATCACAATCCGGTACAGATGACCTTCACCCTGCAAAAGTAAGCAAAGGCACCCCGCTACGGGGTGCTTTTTTCACCGCAAAACAGGAATGTGCGCGTCTATTCATAAAAATTTCAAAAAGGGGGTTGTCAAATTGTCTTTTCTGTGGTAACATACGTCCATCAATTAGATACAGCCCGATGAACCGCCCGGAATGGAAAGACCGGACGGGGAGGGGACTCTGGAGAATCCCATTCAGTTGGGTGCCGAAGGTGCAAGGCGTGCAAGCGCCGAATCTCTCAGGCAAAAGGACGGAGCAGACGAGTTTTTTCGCTTGACCAGACTTCTCCAGAGTTGCCGTTTTCGGCAGCTCTATTTTTTATGCAAGGAGAGAAAGCAGATGTTAGAAAGCGTATTGTTCCCCATCGTATCCAAGATCAATGAGTACCTCAGCAACTATATCCTCATCTTCCTGCTGGTGGGTGTGGGTCTGTGGTACTCTATCAAGACCCGCTTTGTCCAGGTCCGCTGCTTCGGCGAGGGCATGAAAAAGTTTTTCGGTGAGATGAACCTCCGCGGCGGCGCCCAGAAAAGCGGCATGACCTCCTTCCAGGCGCTGGCCACCGCCATCGCCGCCCAGGTGGGCACCGGCAATATCGTGGGTGCCTCCGGCGCCATCCTCACCGGCGGCCCCGGCGCTATCTTCTGGATGTGGATCATCGCCTTCTTCGGCATGGCCACCATCTATGCCGAGGCTACCCTGGCCCAGAAGACCCGTATCGTTGAGCCTGACGGCAACATCAAGGGCGGCCCGGTCTACTACATCACCACGGCGTTCAAGGGCGGCTTCGGCAAGTTCCTGGCGGGTTTCTTCGCCGTCTCCATCATTCTGGCCCTGGGCTTCATGGGCTGCATGGTCCAGTCCAACTCCATCGGCTCCACCATGCAGACCGCCTTCGGCATCCCCTCCTGGATCGTGGGTATCATCCTGGTCATCATCTGCGCCATCATCTTCCTGGGCGGTGTGCAGCGTCTGGCCGCCGTTACCGAGAAGATCGTTCCCATCATGGCCGGTATCTTCCTGCTGGGCGGCCTGGTGATCCTCTGTGCCCGCATCAAGTACGTCCCCGCCACCTTCGGCATGATCTTCAAGTATGCCTTCCAGCCTCAGGCCATCATCGGCGGCGGTATTGGCTACGCCCTCAAGACCGCGATCTCCCAGGGTGCCAAGCGCGGCCTGTTCTCCAATGAGGCCGGTATGGGCTCCACGCCCCACGCCCACGCCCAGGCCAACGTGGCTCACGCCCACGATCAGGGTGTTGTGGCCATGATCGGTGTGTTTATCGACACCTTCATCGTCCTGACCCTGAACGCCCTGGTCATCATCTGCACCCTGTACACCGCTGACGGCCCCCTCGCCAACGGCTACTTCGGCGATATCACCGCCACCATCGGCAAGACCAACCTGGCCCAGACGGCTTTCGGCTCCGTATTCGGTGCCAGCCTGGGTGCCAAGTTCGTGGCCATCTGCCTGCTGTTCTT
>DJPP01000040.1:0-2398 GCA_002438575.1 Oscillospiraceae bacterium UBA6409
GACACCGTGCTGGCCATCGGCAATCCTCTGGGCGAGCTGACGTTCTCCATGAGCCAGGGCATCGTGTCCAGCTGCGACCGGGCCATCAACGTGGACGGCACGCCCTTTACCATGATCCAGGTGGATGCCTCGATCAACCCCGGCAACTCCGGCGGCCCGCTGATGAACCTGTACGGCGAGGTGGTGGGCATCGTGTCCGCCAAGTACTCCACGTACTCCACCACCACCGTGGAGGGCCTGGGCTTCGCTATCCCCATCAGCGACGTGAAGAGCGTCATCACCGACATCATGGAGAACGGCGCCGTCACCGGCAAGGCATACATGGCCGTGACCGTGGGCACCATGAATTCTCAGCTGGCCGCGCAGTTCGGCATCGACATCGACCAGGGTGTGTTCGTGTACTCGGTGGTCGAGGGCGGCGCCGGCGACAAGGCCGGGCTGGAGCGCTGCGATGTGATCACCAAAATGGGCGACACCGCCATCACCAGCCGGCAGGATCTGTCGGCGGCCATGAAGGGCTATCGCGCCGGCGACACCGCGACGCTGACGGTGTATCGAAGCGGCAGCTATATCACCACGGACATCACCTTCGACCAGCAGCCGCAGACCACCGGCACCGACACGGAGGAGGACACTTCCTCTCAGGGCGGCAATAACGGCGGCTACAGCGGCCAGATCCCCGAGAACTGGCAGGAGTTTTACAACTACTTCTTCGGCAACCGGGGCTGATACCGGCCCGGACACAGCGGCATAACTGACCACTATGCCGCCATGATACCACGATCTTCTTCACACTCTCCATGTTTCCGTTTCCCCCGCGCCGTCCCTGCCGGAGCTACCCCGCCGGCGGGGACGGTTTTTTGCGCGGTTGCAAGGCGTTGACAGATATGGTATAATCCTTTATTGGTATACTATGCGGAAAAATGAGGAAACGACTATGGAAGTAACACAGGGCGCACCGTTTGAGAGCTTTGGCCTGTCAGAGGCCACCATGCGCGCCATACGAAATAAGCATTACACCGTCAGCACCCCCGTGCAGGCCGGGTGCATCCCCCCCATGCTGGCGGGGAAGGACGTGATCGCCAAGGCACCCACCGGCACGGGCAAGACCATGGCCTTCGGCATCCCCATCATCGAGCGCATCGACCGGGCGAGCGAGGAGGTGCAGGCGGTCATTCTGGCCCCCACGCGGGAGCTGGCCATGCAGATCACCGACGAGATGCGGGAGATCGCCGTGTGCCACGAGGGCGTGCGGCTGGTGTGCCTGTACGGCGGACAGCCCATCGGCAAGCAGATCGACGCGCTGAAGCGGCGGCCGCAGATCGTGGTGGCCACGCCGGGGCGGCTGAGCGACCACATGAAGCGGCGGACCGTGAATTTGAAGAGCGTGCAGACGGTGGTGCTGGACGAGGCGGACCGGATGCTGGACATGGGCTTTATCCACGATGTGACGCGTATTCTGGACAAGATCCCCAGCCGGAAAAACCTGGGAATGTTCTCCGCCACCATCTCGCGGGAGGTGATGGACATCTCGTGGGTGTACCAGCGGGACCCGGAGGAGATCACGGTGCAGGCCACCAAGGAGAACAAGCCGGACATTTTGCAGTACCGGCTGGAGGTGCCCTCCGACGGGAAGGTGGACGCCATTGCGAAGATACTATCGCACGAGAGCTATGACCGGGTGATCTGCTTCTGCAACACCAAGGGCAGCACGGAAAGGCTGACGAAGTTCTTGCAGATGCGGGGCGTGGATGCCCAGTGCATCCACGGGGACATTCCCCAGCGGAAGCGGGAGGAGGTCATGCAGCGGTTCCGGGACGGAAAGCTGCGGGTGTTCGTGGCCACGGATGTGGCCAGCCGGGGAATCGACGTGGACGACGTGGACGCGGTGTTCAACTATGAGGTGCCGGAGGAGAATGAGTACTACATCCACCGCATCGGCCGGACGGGACGGGCCAAAAAGCACGGCGTGGCGTACACGCTGCTCAGCGACTTCCCCAGCCGGCTGCGGCTGGACAACATCGCGCGGAACACGCGGAGCACCATTGTGCCCGCCGTGCTGGGCGAGGACGGCAGCGTGACCGTCAGCGAGAAATGAGAAAAGACAGCACCCCGTGTGGGGTGCTGTCTTTTTCGCGCGGGCGGGGGAGGTTTCGCCGCCTGCGGGCGGCGAGTGACTTTTGTCCCCGGCGGGGGAATTGCGCCTGCGGGCGGGGGATGGAGAAGGTTTCGCGCTTCCGAGCGCGAGTAGCTTTCTTTTTTTGTAAAAAGAAAGCTACCAAAGAAAACCACTTAGACCTACGGTCTAAGAATCCCTTGGCGCGCTATGGTCGGCTGTGATTTGCCAAATATCCTCGCGAACACAGCCTTTTGTTATCGCTGTCGGTCAAAAGGACTG
>DJPP01000040.1:2456-2610 GCA_002438575.1 Oscillospiraceae bacterium UBA6409
GGAGGCTGGCGCGGCCGCTTGCTGCAGCCACGGTAGGGGTTATTTTCTTCTACCGAGTGGGCGATTATCAAATCGCGCCAAAGCCGCCCGGAGGGCGGCTTTGGTTGGTGTGCCCGTTGGGCACAGGATATAATATGTTTTTTGACCCGTAACA
>DJPP01000040.1:2673-2957 GCA_002438575.1 Oscillospiraceae bacterium UBA6409
CAGCGGCAGCGGAAAGCTGTGCTGGCACAGTCGGTGGAACGACAACGAGCAAGAAAATGCCGGTTGCGTGAGGAAAAAGCGGACGGCAACAAGCAGGTATAGCGCGCTGAGGAAGTGCAGAAACGTAGTTTCTGCCGGTGCTTTTGGCTACTTTTGCCGCCGGAGGCAAAAGTAGCTCGCGCCGGGGCGCGAAATTATCCCCGTCGGAGACAAATAATGCACTCGCGCCGGGGCGCGAAATAGCCCGCTGCGGCGGGGACGGGGGCGTTTTACGCCGCTGCGCG
>DJPP01000130.1:0-1516 GCA_002438575.1 Oscillospiraceae bacterium UBA6409
GGAGCTGTCCCTTCCCGAACTTATCTGAACAGCTTTCCGCCGACCCAGTTGGTGAAGGGCGCGGCGGCAAACATATTCCAGAAGAACGCCATAGGGAAGTTCTTGATAAGCGTACCCACCCAGATGGCGGGCAGCTGCCATACCGGCGCGCCGCCCAGCACCACCTGATACAAAATCGAGGCCACCAGGCTCATGGTGGGGCACATGACGGACACGGTTCCCGCCTGGCGCATAAGGCGGCAGAAATAGGGGTTGTCCCGCTGTGGGTCGCTGACTTTGGCGGCAAAGCGGGCGCCCAGCCGGTTGCCCCACAGGTTGGAGAACAGGAACACGATCAGGCCCATATAGGCGGCCTCCTTCAGCGCCTCCCAGAAAATGGCGTAGGTCATGCTGCTCAGTCCGCCGGGCAGGGCCTGTATCCCGGCCTTGAGGGCCATGTTGTATACCTCCATACCGATGGCCATGCTGTACGACATGATGAGCCCGAAAATGATCCCCTGTGTTTTGTTCTTTGGCATTGCAGTTTCCTCCATAAAAATAAAAAGCGCACCGCCGAAAGGCGATACGCTTCGCAGGCACACAAGTGCGCTACGCGTCTCTATTCTTTTACCACACCCGCCGGGAAATGTCAACAGATCAGAAACGTAATTCCCGCATTATGTCAACTCATTTCTGCCGCCGTTCATCGACAGTACCATCGTTTCCTGTGCGGCGGGGCGGCGGGGACGCCGCCCCCTACAAGCGGTTCACACCGTACACGCCCCGTAGGGCGGGGTCCGTGTGTCCCGCCCTACAAGTTTACCTGCCGGAGATACTTCGTAGGGGACGGCGTCCTGCCGTGGAACGCAGTGGAACAAATGCCCTTGGGGTACGACGTCCCGCATACCACGACAACCAAAAGACCGGCTTAGCCGGTCTTTTGGTTTACATCATTTCAGTTCTTCTTGCCGTGCTGGGCTTTCATGCGCTTTTCGTGGTTCAGGATGGTCTTGCGGATACGGAGGTTCTTGGGGGTGACCTCCAGCAGCTCGTCATCCGCCAGGAACTCCAGGCACTGCTCCAGGCTCATCCTCCGGGGCGGCACCAGACGCAGGGCATCATCGCTGCCGGCGGCACGGGTGTTGGTCAGCTGCTTCTTCTTGCAGACGTTGACCACGATGTCCTCCTGCTTGGGGCTGATGCCCACCACCATGCCCTCGTACACGCCCACGTTGGGGCCGATGAACAGCACGCCGCGCTCCTGGGCGTTGAACAGGCCGTAGGTGATGGATTCGCCGGTCTCGCTGGCCACCAGAGAACCGGTATTGCGGCGGGTCAGCTCACCCTTATAGGGGGCGTAGCTGTCGAACACGCTGGCCATAATGCCCTCGCCCCGGGTATCCGTCAGGAACTCGTTGCGGTAGCCGAACAGGCCGCGGCTGGGCACCAGAAACTCCACCTTCATGCGGCTGCCGATGGGGGTCATCTCCTGCATATCCGCCTTGCGGGCGCCCAGCTTCTCAATGACCGCGCCCAC
>DJPP01000130.1:1637-2569 GCA_002438575.1 Oscillospiraceae bacterium UBA6409
ACACGGGGGGGCGACACCTGGAACTCGTAGCCCTCGCGGCGCATGGTCTCGATGAGGATGGACAGGCTCATCTCGCCGCGGCCCGCCACGTTGAAGGCGTCCATAACGCCCTCGATCTCGCTGACGCGGAGGGACACGTCCTTCAGCGTCTCACGGAACAGGCGGTCGCGCAGCTGGCGGCTGGTGACGAACTTGCCCTCGCGGCCGGCGAAGGGACTGTCGTTGACGGAGAAGGTCATCTCCACCGTGGGGGCGCTGATCTTCACGAAGGGCAGGGGCTCCACGCAGTCGGGCGCACAGATGGTGTCGCCGATGGTGATGTCGCCGATGCCGCTGAGGGCGATGATGTTGCCCGCCGTGGCCTCGGTGACAGGCACCTTGCCCAGACCCGCGAACTCGTACATACTGACGGCCTTGGCCTTCTTGGCCGGGGCGTCGGGGTTATGGTAGTTGCACACGGCGATCTCCTGGTTCTGCTTCAGCACGCCGCGCTCGATGCGGCCGATGGCGATACGGCCCACGAACTCGTTGTAGTCGATGGAGCTGACCAGCATCTGGAAGGGCTGGTCCAGGTCGGCCTCCGGCGCGGGGATGTAATCCAGAATGGTGTCGAACAGCGGCTTCAGGTCCGTACCCACCACGTCGGGGGAATAGCTGGCGGTGCCGTTGCGGGCGGAGCAGAACAGCATGGGGCTGTCCAGCTGCTCGTCGGTGGCGTCCAGGTCCAGCAGCAGCTCCAGCACCTCGTCGATGACCTCGTGGATGCGCTGGTCGGGGCGGTCGATCTTGTTGATGACCACGATGACCCGGTGGCCCAGCTCCAGCGCCCGGCTGAGCACGAAACGGGTCTGGGGCATAGGGCCCTCGGCGGCGTCCACCAGCAGGATGACGCCGTTGACCATCTTCAGGATACGCTCCACCTCGCCGCCGAA
>DJPP01000033.1 GCA_002438575.1 Oscillospiraceae bacterium UBA6409
CGTATATGCCCTAAAGACCCGCAAAATGGCGGATGCAATGGTCCTGGCTACCCTGCTGGCCGTGCTGCTGGTCCATCGTCAGCACTTTTTTACCGGGCTGATCGACGACGCCATGTATGCCACGCTGGGCAACAGCTCCTATCAGTTTGCGCTGTGCAGTATTCTGGGCTTTGGTGGAATGATCTCGCTGCTTCAGGCCTCCGGCGGGCTCATGGGCTTCCGGGATCTGCTGGCGAAGGCGGCCAACACGCCCCGCAGAACGCTGCTGCTGGCGTGGCTGCTGTCTGTGGTCATGTTCGTGGACGAGTACCTGAATGCCCTGACCACCACCATCTGCCTGCGGGATGTCTCCGATAAAAACGGCTTGCCCCGGGAGCATCTGGCGGTGCAGACCAACATTATGGCCTGCTGCCTGTGCGTGACGGTGCCCTTTACCAGCTGGACGGCCTTCAGCGTGGGACTGATCTCCGACTTTGACCTGGAGTTCACGGATTACCTTCAGGCGGTGCCCTTTATGTTTTATTCGCTGGCGATGATGCTGGTAAGCCTGCTGCTGGCGTTGGGGTGGTTTCCGAAAGTGGGCGTGCTGCGTCAGGCGTATCACCGGGTGGCCTCCGGCGGCGCAGCCTTTGAACCGGGAGAGAAGGACGAGAAGCTGGTGGACATTGACGAGGTGGATGAGCACAATGTCTCCTCGGCCTGGAACGCGATCGTCCCGCTGGCGGCGCTGGTGGGCGGCACGGTGCTGTTTGACAATGATTTGCTCCACGGCATCATCGTGTGCCTGGTGGTGCAGTTCTTGCTGTATGTGATACAGAAGCGTATGACGGTGGGAGAATACTTTGCCCGCTTCTTCTCCGGCGTTAAGGGCATGACCACTATCGCTGTGGTGGTGGGCTTTGGCCTGATGCTCAGCGACGCCAACCGTACATTGGGGTTGTTCGATATTCTCATCAACGGTATCGGAGGGGCGGTGCCCCGCTGCCTGATCGCGCCGCTGGCGTTTGTGCTGGTGGGATCGACCGTATTTGCCGTAGGTGGCTGCTGGGCGGTGATGACCATCGCTATTCCTGTGTTCATCCCGATGGGACTGGCTGCCGGGGTGGCTGCGCCGCTGATGATCGCCGCGGTGATGAGTGGCGTTACCCTGGGATATAGTCTGTGCTTCTACGCGGACGCGGTGCTGATGACCACCGCCGGCTCGGGCGTTTCCAACCTGACCACCATACGGGCGACAACGCCCTATGCGCTGGCGGTGGGCGGCCTTTCTGTGATAGCGCTGTTGGTGGCCGGGCTGTAAAGGCGGCAGCAGGGCTGTGAAAGCAACGTCCGGCAGCAGTAACATTTCTGATAGAAATCCGGTGGTTTACAGGGCGGGGAAATCGTGGTACACTATGCGGGAACGGGGATATGCACCGTGCGGGGAAAATGCGAGGGAAGGGAGGTGCCGCCGTGCTGCGACGGATACGGGAGCTTTTTAATGATGTGTTCCGACAGGCTGATCTGGTCCTGCTGGCACTGTGCGGCGGCACGTCGCTGTTCGGCATACTGATGATCGCCAGTGCCACACGCTATATGCATACCAACAAGCTGGTGCTGGTGCAGGCGGCGGCGCTGCTTATCGGGGTGGTGCTGTATATCGTGGTGTCGCAGGTGGACCTGAACGAGCTGGCGAAATACTGGAAGTGGATATTCCTGGTGGGCGTGGTGTTTATCCTGCTGCTGGCCACACCCCTTGGCATCGCCGGGGACACCGGCAACAAGGCGTGGCTGGAATTTCCCTTTCTGCCGGTGAAGGTGCAGCCGGCGGAGATCGTGAAGCTGACGTTTATTATCGTGCTGGCCAAGCAGCTCTCGTGGCTGAAGGAGAACCGGGATCTGCGGTCCATCTCCTCCATCGCTATGCTGGCGGCCCACTTCGGCGTGATCTTTGTACTGTACTACAAGATATCCTCCGACATGGGCAGCGCGCTGGTGTTCCTGTTCATCTTCGCGTGTATGTGCTTTGCGGCGGGGGTGGCGCTGCGGTGGTTCCTCATCGGCGGCGGCGCGGCGGGGCTGCTGTTTTACGCCATGTGGGACCTGGATCTGCTGGATACCTACATGAAAAACCGGTTCATCGTCCTGTTCGACCACAGCTATGACCCGCTGAACACCGGCTGGCAGCAGACCCGGAGCCTGCTGACGCTGGGCGGCGGAAGGATATTCGGGCAGGGGCTGTTTCGCGGCACGCAGACCCAGAGCGAGGCGGCGTCCAGCCTGCCCCATCGGCACACGGACTTTATCTTCTCCGTGATCGGCGAGGAGCTGGGACTGGTGGGCTGCCTGCTGACGCTGGCGCTGCTGACGGCCATCATACTGCGGTGCCTGTATGTGGCGCGGCATGCCAAGACCCGGCTGGAGGGCTATGCCTGCATCGGCGTGGCCAGCGTCATTATCTTTCAGGTCATCATCAATGTGGGTATGTGCCTGTTCGTGATGCCGGTCATCGGACTGACGCTGCCCTTTATCAGCTACGGCGGCTCGTCGCTGGTGATGCTGTTTGCCTGTATGGGGCTGGTGTCCGGCGTACACGGGCGGGCGAAGCCCGACTGGCTGAGATAAGAGAGACAACAAAGAACGCCGCGGCTGCGCCGGGGCGTTCTTTGTTTGTTTACACACAGGCGGGCAAAATCGGTTGTAATCGGCGGGGCGCTGTGCTATAATGGAATATCAAATCATGGGGGCACAGGGCCGTTTTTTCGCTGTGCCGCCTGAAAGCGAGGGTACGCTTATGAAGATCGTGGTATTGGCGGGCGGACTGTCCACAGAGCGCCAGGTGGCGCTGACCAGCGGCACCGGCGTATGCAGGGCGCTGCGGGAGAGAGGACACAAGGCCATTCTGGTGGATATGTTTTTGGGGCTGGAGGACTATGAGGGCGCGCTGGAGGACATTTTTGACGCGCCGGATGGCCTGTGCGGTCAGAGCCGGGTGGAGCGTATAGAGCCGGACCTGGAGGCGGTGCGCCGCAGCCGGAGGGACCAGAGCCATAGCCTGCTGGGCAAGGATGTGCTGACCGTGTGCCGCATGGCGGACGTAGTATTTCTGGCGCTGCACGGCAGCTGCGGCGAGGATGGCCGCATACAGGCCACGCTGGACCTGCTGGGCGTGCCCTACACCGGGTCCGGGTATCTGAGCAGCGGCATGGCCATGGATAAGTCCGTGACGAAGCGGATGATGGAGTCTTTGGGGATCCGCACGGCCCCGTGGCACGACATCCATTATACCGAGAGCGATATCCACCGGCTGGCGGAGGAGCTGCCGG
>DJPP01000134.1:0-167 GCA_002438575.1 Oscillospiraceae bacterium UBA6409
CTGAACCAGCTGAAGACCATGCAGGCTGACGGTACCTTCGATATGCTGCCCAAGAAGGAAGTCATCAAGCACCTGGGCGAGATCGAGAAGCTGGAGAAGTACCTGGGCGGCGTGAAGGAAATGAAGAAGCTGCCCGGCGCCCTGTTCATCGTGGACACCCGCAAGGA
>DJPP01000134.1:188-5700 GCA_002438575.1 Oscillospiraceae bacterium UBA6409
GAGCGCAACGCCATCGCCGAGGCGCACCGTCTGGGCATTCCTGTTGTGGCTATCGCCGACACCAACTGCGATCCCGATGAGATCGATTATCCCATCCCCGGCAACGACGACGCCATCCGCGCCATCAAGCTGATCGCCTCCGTGATGGCCAACGCCATGATCGAGGGCCGTCAGGGCGAGCAGGTGGAGGAGGCTGCCGAGGCCAAGGACGCCGAGTAAGCCAACTCGATAGATACCGCGTAACGCACGGGGCAGGGAAGTGTCCCTGCCCCTTTTAATTCAACTTTTACAGGAGGAAATACAAATGGCTTTTACTGCTGCTGATGTGAAGACCCTGCGCGAGATGACCAGCGTGGGTATGATGGACTGCAAGAAGGCGCTGGTCGAGTGCGACGGCGATATGGACAAGGCTGTTGAGTGGCTGCGCGAGAAGGGCCTGGCCAAGGCTGCCAAGAAGGCCGGCCGCATCGCCGCCGAGGGTATGTCCTATGCCCTGACCGAGAACGGCGTGGGCGTCGTGGTCGAGGTCAACTGCGAGACTGACTTCTGCGCCAAGAGCGACCTGTTCGTGGCCTTCGTCAAGGACATCGCCAAGGTCATCGCCGAGCAGGATCCCGCCGATGTGGAGGCCCTGATGAACTGCAAGTATGTCGGCTCCGACCTGACCGTTTCCGAGACCATGCCCGAGAAGGTCATGTCCATCGGTGAGAACCTGCAGATCCGCCGCTTCGTCCGCTTTGCCGAGAACACCAGCGTGGGCTACGTCCATGCCGGCGGCAAGATCGGCGTGCTGGTGAACCTGGCCGTGGACGGCGGCATCGACGCCACCGAGATCGGCAAGAACGTCGCCATGCAGATCGCGGCCCTGAACCCCCGTTTCTGGGACAAGTCCCAGGTCACCGACGAGGTCCTGGCCGAGGAGAAGAAGATCGCTCTGGCGCTGATGGATACCGATCCCAAGATGGCCTCCAAGCCCGAAGCCGTCAAGGAGAAGATCGTCATGGGCAAGATGAACAAGTTTTACGAGGAGAACTGCCTGCTGCAGATGGAGTTCGTCCGCAGCGACATCTTCCAGGGCAGCGTGGAGAAGTATATCGCCGACGCCGCCAAGAAGCTGGGCGGCAGCGTCAAGTTCGTGGACGCCGTTCGCTTCCAGACCGGCGAGGGCATCGAGAAGAAGCAGGAGGACTTCGCCGCCGAGGTCGCTGCTCAGATGAACATGGGCAAGTAATTGCAGCTGTGCAAAACACCCTTCGGCTCACGCCGAAGGGTGTTTTTTACGTAGAAAAAGGACCGCCGTAAGGCGGTCCTTTCTATGTGCGGCTCTGTCAGGAAACGAGCACGTGGATGCGCCCTGCGGGCTCGCCGTACTTGTCGGCGGTGACAGTGCCGTTCAGCACGGTGGTGATGTAGTCCATGACCACCTCGTCCATGGGGATGCCCAGGTCGTAGTTGGCGGTGGCGTTGACAAAGCGGTAGTAGGTATCGCCGCCGCTGGCCATAAAGTCGTTGGTGGCGATGGTGTACGTGGCCGCCGGGTCAAAGTCCTTGCCGCCCACGGTCTGGATGGTCACGCGGTTGATGGACTTGGGCGCGAAGTAGGTGGTGCCGGGATACTCGTCGCCCTGGTCATAGTCCTTGGTGGTGTCCACGGTGAACTCGATGCCGGACACCTGGGGGAAGCCGCCGATGGCCTCCGGCGTGCAGAAGGTGGAGGCCTCCAGCACCTCCAGCAGCTCCGTACCGGTGATCTTGATGATGCTCAGGGTGTTGCCGAAGGGCAGCACGGTGTTGACGTCCTTCTTGGTGATGTCGCCGGCCTCGATGGTGGCGCGGATGCCGCCGCCGTTGGTGATGGCTGCGTCAACAGTCTCGCCCTGCTGCTCTGCGCCCCACACCAGCGCGTCGGTGATCAGGTCGCCCAGATTGGTCTCCTGCGTGCGGTTGCCGGGGTCCTTCTCGCCGTTCAGTGTCACCTCGGTCTTGGCGAACACTGTGCCGTAGTCGGCCTCGATCTCAGCGATGATGGCGGCGGCGCGGGCGGCGATGGCGTCGTCGGCGGCCACCTCAATGCCCTCGGTGGGCACGCACGTGGAGGTGATGGCGCTGTCCTTGATGGTGATGACACCGATGTTCTCCAGCTTCGTGCCGGTGGAGGTCAGGATGGTGTCGCCCACCTTGCGGTCAGCGTTGGTCTTCTCAACGATCTCCTCCTCGGTGGAGTGGGAGTGGCCGTCGATGAACACGTCGATGCCGGTGACCTTGTTCAGCAGGTCGATGGAACGGTTGCCGGTGGCGGCGGTCTCATCGTCGATACCCAGGTGGCCCAGGCAGATAACGTAATTGCAGCCCTCGTCCTCACGCAGCATCTTCACCATATCCTGCGCGATCTGGTACAGCTCCTCGCCGCCGGCGAAGGTCACGCCCTGGATCTTACCGGGGTGGGCCTTGGTGGCGGTCTCCGGGGTATCCAGGCCGAACACGCCGATCTTGGTGCCGCCGGGGGTGGTGAACACGGCAGCGTCGTCAAAGGCCAGCTCGCCGTTGTACTTCACGTTGGCGGCCAGCACGGGGAACTGGGCGTTCTCCATGTTCTTCTTCAGTGCCTCGAAGCCGTAGTCGAACTCGTGGTTGCCCAGCGCCACAGCGTCATAGCCCACCATGTTCATCAGCTCCACGGCCGTTGCGCCCTCAGATACGCTCACAGCGGTGTCGCCCTGGCTGAAGTCGCCGGCATCCAGGATCAGCACATACGCGCCCTCGGACTCGTACTGGCTGGCCAGCGCAGCCACCTTGGCGTAGTTGGAAACAGCGCCGTGCACATCGTTGGTGTGGAGGATGACCACCGGCTCCGTGGCGGTGGCGTCCTTGCCGGGGTCGGGCTTCTTTTCGCCGCAGGCCGCCAGGGTGAACACCATGGCCAGGGCCAGCAGCAAGGACAGCAGTTTTTTCTTCATACTCCTTATTCCTTCCTTTCAGCGTTTTTGCACATTTCCGGTGCTTGCTGTACGGCCATTGTACCGTATTCCACGGCTGAACGCAAGCTTTTCCCGGTTTTTATTTTACATGGATTTTACACAAGCGGGATTTTTCCCTTTACATTGGGCACTTACAATAAAAACCGTACAAGGGAGTTATCCAAAACGACGAAAGAAACGAGGTAATACATATGAAAAAGATCATTGCACTGGTCCTGACCGCCCTGCTGGCTCTGAGCCTGGTGGCCTGCGGCAGCGAGACCAAGACCGACGACACCGACAAGACCGAGGACAAGACCACCACTGAGCTGACCGGCACCGTCTCCACCGACGGCTCCACCTCCATGGAGAAGGTCATCGGCGCCCTGAGCGAGTCCTTCATGGCGCAGAACGGCGGCGTCACCGTCAACTACAACCCCACCGGCTCCGGCTCCGGCATCACCGCCGTGCAGGAGGGCACCTGCGACATCGGCCTGTCCTCCCGTGCGCTGAAGGACGAGGAGAAGTCCGCCGGCCTGAAGGAGACGGTGCTGGCCTATGACGGCATCGCCATCATCGTTCACCCCGACAACCCCGTCAGCGACCTGTCCGTTGAGCAGATCGCCAAGCTGTACACCGGCGAGATCACCAACTGGAAGGACGTGGGCGGCAATGACGCCGAGGTAGTCCTCATCGGCCGCGAGGCTGCCAGCGGCACCCGCGATGGCTTCGAGTCCATCACCGGCACCAAGGACAAGTGCCAGTATCGTCAGGAGCTGACCTCCACCGGTGATGTGATCACCGCCGTCAGCCAGAACCCCGATGCCATCGGCTATGCCTCTCTGGCCTCCATCAAGGACACCGTCAAGGCTCTGAACGTGGATGGCGTCACCCCCAGCGAAGCCACCGTCAAGGACGGCAGCTACAAGGTCCAGCGTCCCTTCGTGCTGGTGACTGTGGACGGCAAGGCCCTCTCTCCCGCGGCCCAGGCGTTCTTTGACTACGCCACTTCCTCCGACGCAGCTTCCATCATCGCCAAGGCCGGTGCCGTGGCAGTTGCAGGTTAACAAGTAAGGCACGGACACAGGCGACATCCCCACGCGGGGTGCCGCCTTGCCCCGTATCTGCTGAGGTGCATATATGAAAGCAAAACGATTTATGGAGAACGCCATCCATGGCTTCTTTCTGCTGATGGGTCTGGTGACGGTGGGCTGTGTGCTGTTGATCTCCGTCTACCTCGTCGTCTCCGGCATCCCCGCTATCCGTGAGATCGGCCTGGTCAAGTTCCTCTTCGGCCCCGCGTGGAATTCCAACGCGGCAGAGCCCCAGTTCGGCATCCTGCCCTTTATCCTTACCAGTATCTACGGCACCGCCGGTGCGATCCTGCTGGGCGTGCCCGTGGGCTATATGACTGCCGTGTTCCTGGCCAAAATGGCACCGCCGAAGCTGAAGACCGCCGTCTCCGCCGCGGTGAGCCTGCTGGCGGGCATCCCCTCCGTGGTCTACGGCCTGGTGGGTATGCTGGTGCTGGTGCCGGGTATCCGCCAGGTCTTCCATATTCCTGACGGCTCCGGCCTGCTGGCGGCTATCATCGTGCTGGCCATTATGATCCTGCCCTCCATCATCAACGTGGCCATGACGGCCCTGGAGGCGGTGCCCCGTGAGTACGAGGACGCCTCTCTGGCGCTGGGCGCCACCGCCACGGAGACCTGGTTCAAGGTGTCTGTCCCCGCCGCCCGCAGCGGCATCGCCGCCGCGGTGGTGCTGGGCGTAGGCCGCGCCATCGGCGAGGCCATGGCTGTAATGATGGTCTCCGGCAACGTGCCCAATATGCCCTCTCTCTTCCAGAGCGTTCGGTTCCTGACCACCGCCGTGGCCAGCGAGATGGGCTACGCGGCGGCGGGTCTGCAGCGTCAGGCGCTGTTTTCCATCGCCCTGGTGCTGTTCCTGTTCATCATGCTCATCAACGCCGCGCTCAATTTCTTCCTCAAGCGCAGTAAGGAGAACTGACCTATGGACAAAAGCAACTTCTCCGCCCGCCGTCGTATCTGGGGCGGGACCATGCGGGGCCTGATGGTCCTCTGCGCCGCTGTGACCTGCGCGCTGGCGGTGTTTCTCATCGTCTATGTGCTCGTCAAGGGCGTGCCCAACCTGAGCTGGCAGCTGCTGAGCACCAAGCCCAGCTATCTGGACGGCTCCATCGGTATCCTGCCGGATATCATCACCACCGTCTGCACGGTGCTGACCACGCTGCTGGTGGTGCTGCCCCTGGGCGTCTGCGCCGCCGTGTACCTGACAGAGTATGCCGCCAACAAGCGGGTAGTGGCTGTCATCGAGTACGCCGCCGAGACGCTGTCCGGCATCCCCTCCATTATCTACGGCCTGGTGGGCCAGATGTTCTTCTGCCAGTTCCTGGGCATGAAGAAATCCCTCCTCGCCGGCGCTATGACCCTGGTCATTATGAACCTGCCCACTATCATGCGTACCACGCAGGAGAGCCTGAAGACCGTGCCCCAGTCCTACCGTGAGGGCGCCTTCGGCCTGGGCGCCGGCAA
>DJPP01000025.1 GCA_002438575.1 Oscillospiraceae bacterium UBA6409
GGCATGGACACCATGAGCAGCGCTGTGTCCGGGCTGAAGGATGTGCCGGGTTTTGCGGAGCTGTTCCTGATGTTCACAAACCCGCTGCTGGGCGTGCTGGTGGGTGCCGTGCTGACCGCGGTCATCCAGTCGTCCTCTGCCTCGGTGGGCATTTTGCAGGCGCTGGCCTCTACCGGCCAGGTGAGCTACGCCGCCGCGGTGCCCATCATCATGGGTCAGAACATCGGCACCTGCGTCACCGCCCTGATCTCCTGTGTGGGCACCAACAAAAACGCCAAGCGCGCCGCCATGGTGCACCTGATGTTCAATGTCATCGGCGTGACGGTGCTCCTGACGGTATTCTGTATCGTCAAGGCCATCTTTGCCCCGGTGCTGCTGAACGAGGCGGCGTCTATGGCGGGCATCGCCGTGGCCCACTCGGTGTTCAATATCCTGTGCACGGCCATGCTGCTGCCCTGCGGCGGCCTGCTGGAGAAGCTGGCGATCCGCCTGGTGCCGGACAAGGCCCACGCGGCCGATAAAACGGTGGAGCTGGACCAGCGCCTGCTGACCACGCCGGCTGTGGCGCTGGAGCGCTGCCGGGTCGTCACCTGCGAAATGGCGGAGGTGGCCGTGCGGGCGCTGCAAAACGCCCTGCGGAGCTTTGACCACTACACCGAAGCGCTGGCTGCCGCCATCCGGGAGGATGAGAGCCGCTGCGACCACTATGAGGACGTGCTGGGCACCTATCTGGTAAAGCTCAGCGCCCAGAAGCTGGGCGAGCAGGAGAGCGAGGAGTCCGCGGAGCTGCTGAAGGCCATCGGCGACTTCGAGCGTATCTCCGACCATGCGGTGAACGTGCTGGAATCGGCGGAGGAGCTGCGGGAGAAGGGACTGGCCTTCAGCGACGAGGCGAAGCGGGAGCTGAGCGTGCTGTCCGCCGCCGTCAGCGATATTCTCATGCGGGCGCTGGACGCCTTCCGGCAGCAGGATGTGACCGCCGCCCGTCAGGTGGAGCCGCTGGAGCAGGTCATCGACGATCTGAAGGAGCAGCTGCGTACCCGGCACATCCTGCGGATGCAGCAGGGACAGTGCAGCATCGAGGCAGGCTTTGTCTGGTCCGACCTGCTGACGGATCTGGAGCGCACCTCGGACCACTGCTCCAATATCGCCGGGTGTGTGATCGACGCCGCCCACCACGACCTGAATATGCACGCCACGCTGGATGCGGCGCGGCGCCGGGACCCGGACTTCCGGGAGCAGTACCAACGCTGCGCGGCGAAATATCAGGTGTAAACAAAAGAAGTCCCTCCCGCCGGGAGGGACTTCTTCTTATGCGCTCACAGCCCGCGGGAGGCGCGCTCCTGCGCCTCGGCCACCGCCCGCTGGCGGCAGACCTCCACCCAGTCGGGCAGCTTGTCCAGCTCGGCGGCAAAGGCGGCCAGCTGGCCGGGGATGTCGATCTTCTGGGGACAGACAGCGGCGCAGGCGCCGCAGCCCAGGCAGGCGTGGGGCCACTTGTCCTTGGGCAGCGCGTCCAGCTGCATTTTGATGGTGCCGCCGCTGCCGGTGCGGAGCTGGTTGTACTTGTGCAGCAGATCCGGGATATCCAGCTGCTGGGGACAGCCGTCACAGCAGTAGCGGCAGGCGGTGCAGGGGATGGAATTCTTCATTTTCTCCGCCGCGGCAAAGAGGACTGTTTCCTCAGCGGGGGAGAGGGGGTCAAGGTGCTCGAAGGTGGCCACGTTATCCATCATCTGCGCCATATCGGACATACCGGAGAGGACCATGTGGACGTTATCCAGTCCCTGAAGCCAGCGGAAGCCGAAGGAGGCAATGCTGGCGCCGGGGCGGAGAGCGTGGAGCTGCTGCTCGCTGTCGGCGTCCAGGGCGGCCAGCTTGCCGCCGCGGACCGGCTCCATGACCCAGACGGGGATATGGTGCTTCTCCAGCAGCTCGTACTTTTCCCTGGCCCGCTGGATGGTCCAGTCCAGATAGTTCAGCTGGATCTGACAGAACTCCATCTCCTTACCGTAACGGTCCAGAAAAGCGGTGAGGCAGGGAAGGTCCGCGTGGGTGGAAAAGCCCAGGTGCTTGATGCGGCCCAGGCGCTTCTGCTCCACAAAATAGTCGATAATGCCCCACCGGGGATCGGTGTAAATATCCACGTCGTTTTCATAGACGTTGTGCAGCAGGTAGAAATCGAAGTAGTCCACCTGACACTTCTCCAGCTGCTGGGCAAAGGTGTCCGCCGGGTCCGGGTCGCCGGTGAGCATATGGCCGGGGTATTTGGTGGCCAGGTAAAAGCTGCTGCGGGGATGCTTTTTCAGGCAGCGCCCCACCACCGTCTCGGACAGATTTTGCATATAGGGCCAGGCGGTGTCAAAGTAATTGACACCGTGGGATAGCGCATAGTCCACCATCGCCTGAGTGGTGTCCTCGTCAATGGCGCCGTCCGCCGTGGTGGGCAGACGCATGGTGCCGAAGCCCAGCAGGGACAGGTGCAGGTCCTGAAAATCACGATAGATCATGGCATTGCCCTCCTTTTTTTTGTGGTGCTATTGTACCGCGAAAAATGGCGGAGCGCAAGAGTGGAATTGGCCGTGCGGTACGCCTGCGCCGCCGCTGCACCCGGGAGAGGGCCT
>DJPP01000155.1:0-127 GCA_002438575.1 Oscillospiraceae bacterium UBA6409
AAAATAGCTTTAGCATGAGTAAAACCTCCTATTGCGGTATACTGGTAAAGGTTTGGCGACCGCATTACCATAGCAATAGGAGGTTTTATGCAGATTAAGAAAGACGAAAGAAACGAAATAAAGAGCA
>DJPP01000155.1:313-5163 GCA_002438575.1 Oscillospiraceae bacterium UBA6409
TAGACCACATACATATGCTGGTGAGTATTCCACCGTACCTGAGTGTAGCACAGTTCATGGGATTTTTCAAGGGAAAGAGCAGTTTGATGATCTTCGACAGGCACGCGAATTTGAAGTACAAGTATGGGTCGAGGAATTTTTGGTGCAGAGGGTACTATGTGGATACTGTGGGACGCAACAAAAAGATCATAGCGGAGTATATCCGAAAACAACTTGAGGAGGACTACGCTGCGGATCAGATCAGCATCAAAGAATATGTAGACCCGTTTACGGGTGACAAGAATAAGAAGGCATAAAAAGGCAGCCGCTTGAAGCGGCTGCCTGAAATGGTAATGCGGTGTCAAACCTTCAACGCCCCTTTTAGGGGCTACGGTCGTAATAGCCCCTTTTAGGGGCAGGTCAAACCACCAGTTTACTGGTGGTTATGATTGCGGGCAGCTATGCCATATTCCGGCTATGCCACATTCCAGCGGGCGGTATCCTCGGTGTCGATGCCGGCGTCGGTCAGCGCCTGGAGGAGGTCGGAGATAAGCGTCTCCTTATCCTCGATGGCGTCAGCGTCACCGGTGGGAGAAAGCAGGGCGGGGTCCAGCGTCACGCCGGTGCGCTGGACCAGGTCGGCGCTGCCGATAGTGGGCAGGCGATAGTCGCCGTGTGCCTCTGCCAGATCGGCGCAGGCCGGGGAGAGAACGAACTCCTGCCACAGCTGGGCGGCGGCGGTGTGGCTGGCGCCGGACAGAATGGCGCTGGCCGTGACCTGGCCGAAGGTGCCGGAGGCGGGAAGTATCAGACGCAGGTCGCCGGAGGTGTCGGCGGACAGGGCGGAGAGCCCGTCGCGGAGCCAGCCCACGGCGACGACGCACTCGCCGGTGGACAGGCACTTGACAAAGGTGTCATCGGCGGCGGTATAGAACTGCACGCTGGTATCCAGCGCCGTCAGATAGTCCAGCCCCTTGTCGCGGCCCAGCCGCAGGGCGGCGCTGTACGCGGTCAGGCGGCCGATCTCCGTGCTGCGGTAGGCGGGCAGCCAGATCAGCTCCTGGTATACCGGATCGGTCAGATCTGCCCAGTCCTTGGGGGCGGAGATGGTCATGCGGCGCAGCACGTCGCTGTTGACGGCAAAGACGACCGCGTCGACGGATACGCCGTACCAATAGCCGTCCGCATCGCCGTAGGCGGCGTCGGTCAGGTCGGCGGCATGGACGGGCGTATAGGCCAGCAGCTTACCGTCAGCGGCCAGGGTGCGGCAGGCATCCGCGCTGCCGCCGAACCACACGTCGCCCCGGGCGCTGCCCGCCTGGGCGGCGGTAATGGCGCGGTAAGTGGTCTTGATGTCGAACAGCTCCTCAAATTTTTCACACAGGGCCGTCATATACGCCTCGTCGCCGGTGCCGCACACGGTAAGGCGGCCCTCCTCGCGGGCGGCGTCGATCAGCGTCTCCAAGCCGGAGAAGGCGGCGGGGTAGGTGGGCGTGTCGTCCGTATCCTGCGCGCCGCAGGCGCACAGGGACAGTGCCAGCAGCAGGGCCAGCACCGTGGTGAGCATACGTTTCATAAGGGGGGACCTCCTTGCGGCCGCCGAAAAAGGGGGCGGCCAGACTCCTTAACATTATAGCGGAGACTGCCGTGGCTGTCAAATTCCGTCGAGAGACGGGGGACAAAGCACTGTATTTGACGATGTGCCCAAAATCAGAAATCACATCTATGCACTATGCACAAAAAGCGCAGCGCTGGATATAAAAAAATATTGTGTCGAAAGGGGGTTGTTTTGTGTAATGCGCCGTGTTATACTGGCAATCACGTTCGGATGTTTCTATGTGATATGTATTGTATAGGAGGGTGCGGGCATGAAGACTGCAACACGCCGGAGGGCTCTCGCTGTGGAGATGACCTCCGGTTCACTTTGGAAAAATATTCTGCTGTTCAGCTTGCCGCTGATGATGACCCAGGTGCTGGAGGTGCTGTTCAACCTCAGCGACGTGGCCATCGCCGGCAAGTATGCGTACAACACCTACGTGGCGCTGGGCTCTGTGGGCTCCACCACCACGCTGGTCACGCTGTTCACGGGACTGCTGATCGGTCTGGGCGGCGGCGTCAATGTGGCCGTGGCTCGCGGGCTGGGCATGGGCAACGACGAGGACGTGGAGCACACCGCCCACTCCTCCTTCCTGATCTGCCTGGCGATGGGCGTGCTGACGTGCCTGGTGTGCGTGTTTTTTGCCGAGCCCATGCTGCGGCTGCTGCACACCAAGGAGGAATTCCTCCCCGGCGCGGTGCTGTATCTGAAGCTCTATGCCCTGGGCCTGCCGGCCATGGGAATCTACAACTGCGGCAACGGTATCCTCAGCGCCACCGGCGACACCAAGCGGCCCCTGCTGTATCTGACGGTGGCGGGTGTGCTGAATGTGATACTGAACCTGGTGTTCGTTATCGGCTGCGGCATGGCGGCCGAGGGCGTGGCTATCGCCAGCGCCATCGCACAGTGGGTGTCTGCCCTTCTCATCATCATCCATCTGCTGCACCGCAAGGACGCCTGCCGCCTGGATATCCGCAAGCTGCGGCTGCACCACCTGGCCTCCAAGCGTGTGCTGCTGATCGGTATCCCCTCCGGCTTGCAGAACGCCATCTTCGCTGTGGCCAACCTGTTCGTGCAGGCGGGACTGAACTCCTTTGATGAGATCACCGTCTCCGGCGCGGCGGCGGCCGCCAATGCCGATACGCTGGTGTTCAACATGATGGCCGCGTTTTACACCGCCTGCGCCAGCTTTGTCAGCCGCAACTGGGGCGCGGGGCGGAAGGAGCGCATCCTCAAGAGCTACTACATCAGTATGCTGTACGCCGCCGTTGTGGGCGCGCTGGCCGGTGTGCTGCTGACCGTCTTCGGCCGGGAGTTTCTGGGCCTGTTCGCCGATAAGCCGGAGGTCATCGACGCCGGTGTGGATCGCCTGCGGATCATGGCCTTCTCCTACTGGATCGGCCCCCTGATGGATGCCAGCATCGCCGCCTCCCGCGGGCTGGGCCGCAGCGTGGCCCCCACCATTATGGTCATTCTGGGCTCCTGTGTGTTCCGGGTCGTCTGGATCTACACCATCTTTGCCTACTTCCACACCATCACGTCCCTGTATCTGCTGTATATGTTCTCCTGGATACTTACCGGCGCGGCGGAGTATATCTATTTCCGCATCACGTACAGGCGCAATGTGCTGACTGCCCGCGCCACATGGTAACAAAAAAAGACCGTGCCGAGAGGCACGGTCTTTTTTCTTTGGCGGCGTTACTGCGCGGCGGTGAACAGGGCGGCCATGTCGGCGGTGACATCCTCGGTGAGGCTGCACAGCGTCACGCTGAAGGAGTAGTTGCCCGCCTTCAGGCACACCAGCAGCTCGTACATGGCGATGTCGCCGTTCATGGCGGATATGGCCACGGCGGGGACGCTCTTTTGACCGGCAAAGTCCACGGTGGTCAGCTGGGCCGTCACGTCCGTGAAGCCATAGCTCTCCAGCGCGGTGGGGACCTGCTCTACGGACAGCTCGGCCACATCCTGGGGCGTCACGGTGCTGCCGCCCAGCAGACCCATGTTGGTGAATACCACGTTGATGGTCATCAGACCGTCCGTGGAGGCGGCGTACATATCCTGCACGCTGCTGCTGCTCTCCAACCGGGCCTTCAGGTCCTCGTCGCTGGTGCTCTCGCGGACGAAGCCGTTGAGCTCGTCGATCTGTTCATCGGTGTAGAAGTACCAGCTGTCGTCCAGGGTGCAGCTGATGCCGGCGAAGCGGTTGGTGTAGGTGCCGCCGCTGACGGTGCCCATATCGGGAACGGCGTCGTCGGTCACGCCGGGGGTCACGGCGCCGCCGGCCTGGTCATCGCTCTGGCTGCCGCAGGCGGCCAGGGACAGGGCCATCAGCAGCGCCAGTGTCAGGGCTGCAAGCTTCTTTATCATAGCGTTACCTCCTGTGTGGGGAACGGCATTCCCCTTAAGCTTACGCTATTCTACCAGATACGACGGAAAATTACAAGGGAGGCCCGCCGTATTTCGCCCACGGGGCGAAAAATCAAAGCCCTTTGCCATTTCCCGACGAAAACCGCGCCTTTGGCCGTTTACAATAACGGAAAAAGGAGGGACGAGCCATGAAACATCTGCTCCCGGCGGTACAGCGCACCGCCCTGCGTATTCCCTGGGCGGCTGTGGGCGGCTGTGCCGCCGCGCTGCTGCTGACGGCCGCCGCCCCCGGCGGGCAGTACGCCCCCTGGGCGCTGGCGGCGGTGGCGGTGGCCGGCGTGGGATGGCCGGGCCTGCTGGCGGTGGTCTGCGCGGGGCTGGGCGCCCTGCTGTTCATGGACTTTCAGCCGGGACTGCGGCATACCGCCGCGGCGCTGCTGATCTTCTGCGCCAACACGGCGCTGTGCAATACGCGGCTGTACCGGCGGCCCCGCTTCCGGCCTATGGCTGCTGTGTGCGCCGCCGGGTTGACCCAGCTGCCATATCTGATCCAGCGGGGCGGACGGCAGTGGGCCCTGTGTATGGCGGCGCTGGCGCTGCTGTATGGCGCGGCGGCGCTGCTGCCCGAGCTGCTGCCGGAGTCGGCGGCGGAGCAGGCGGACAAGCGCCGGGCCTGGTTTTTGCTGCTGCTGGGGGTATGCGCCGTGCCGGCGGGCTGGACGGTGATGGGCTTTTCGCCGTCGGCTGTGCTGACAGCGGTGCTGCTGCTGTATTTCGTGGGGCGCGCGCCGGTGCCCGACGCGGCTGCCGCCGGTGCGCTGGCGGGGCTGACGCTGGACCTGTGCGGCACGGGAGAGCTGTATCTGGCGGTGGTGCTGTGCGTCGCCGCGTCCGCTGCCGCAGGGCT
>DJPP01000155.1:5281-5706 GCA_002438575.1 Oscillospiraceae bacterium UBA6409
GCTGCCGGTGTGTGGCTGCTGCTGCCGGAAAAGGAGGGGCCGCTGCTGACGGCCCCCGGAGAGGCGTCTCCGGAGGCCGCGGCGCCTGCGGCGGCCTTCCGGGCGGTGTATGAGAGCCTGGAGGATCACGCGCCGCTGCTGCGGCCGGAAAACCCCGCCGTGCTGTTCGACCGGGCGGCGGAGCAGGTATGCCGGGACTGCCCCCTGCGGGGCGACTGCTGGCAGACCCATTATACCGATACGTACAACGCCTTCAACGACGCCTGTCCGGCGCTTTTGCGGCGGGGGCAGGCGTTGGCGGAGGATTTCCCGCCGCACTTTGCGGATCGCTGTGTGCGCTTTCCCAAGCTGCTGACGGCGCTGGACGGACAGCTTCATGATTTCCTCCAGCGCCGGCTGCACCACGGGCGGCTGGACGCGGCCTA
>DJPP01000155.1:5810-12212 GCA_002438575.1 Oscillospiraceae bacterium UBA6409
CTCCGCCGCGCACACCTGACCTGCCGCACCGCCGCCCTGCTGCGGCCCAAGACCGGCGAAAAGCACTGCGGCGATCAGTGCGCCGTTTTTGATGCCGGCGGGCTGACTTGTCTGGCGCTGTCCGACGGTATGGGCAGCGGTGAGAGCGCCCACTGCGAGGCCGCTATGACCATCCGTCTCCTGCGGCAGTTTTTGCAGGCGGGCATCGAACCCCTCCCGGCGCTGAAGACCCTGAACACCGCCGCCATGCTCCGCTGTCAGGGGGGCGCCGGCTTTACCACCATCGATCTGGCCTGCCTGGATCGGGCTGAGGGCGTACTGACGCTGTACAAGTACGGCGCCGCGCCGTCGTATATCAAGCGGAAGGGCACCGTGGCCCGCTATCGCGCGCAGGCGCTGCCCGCGGGACTGGAGAGCGCCGACGGCGATGCGCCGCCCCAGCGCGCAGCGGTGTCGCCGGGCACCTGGCTGGTGCAGGTGTCCGACGGTGTGGCCGGCGAGGACGACGAGTGGCTCCAGGACCTGCTGGCCGGATGGGACGGCACCTCACCCCGGGCGCTGGCGGAGGAGCTTCTCCGCCAGTCCGTTCAGCGGACGGGCGGCGCAGACGACTGCGCCGTGCTGGTGCTGGCCGTCGAGGGCAGGGAGGATCCGCGCCGCGTATGAGCGACAAAAAACGGCGGGAAATTTTGCCCGCCGCGCCGTATAACTTTCCGCCGCCGCGGTGATACTATGGCTGTAACAAACAGCGCCCGTCACGGCTGAAGGAGGCATCGGTTTTGGTAAAAGGCGTTTCCCGCCGCGTGATCGTCGTGGACTCTCCCGACCCGCGGATATTCGAGCAGGCTATTTTCATCCTCCCCACGGACGGCGGCGGGGTCAGCTCCCGCCAGCTGGTGGACGAGGCGGTGCGGATCGCCCGCAGCTACGCCCGGGGACAGACCGGCGTTCGCCGCCGGTGGCGTCCGCCCGCGTGGCTGTGGGCGGTATGGGGCGCGTGTGCCTGCGGCCTGGTGTGGCTGCTGGCCGCGCTGCTTTGACCGCCTGCGGTCCCACGGTGTACGGACGCTGTATCGGCTTACTTCCAGCGGTTTCCGCTGTTTCTGCCCTTTTATCGCGGCGGCTGTGAGCAGTCACCGCCGCAAGGGTCCTGTTTTTTCTCCTCACTTGGGGCGGACGCGCAGCGTCCGCCCTCCTTTTTCAGCAGCGATGCCGCGGTGATGATGGTCAGCACAGACTCCGTTACCATGCCGGAGTACGACCGCACCGCGATGACGTACACCAGCCACGACAGGCCACTGACGATGCCTGCCGCCTGTATCACCCGCTTATTGGACTGGAAGAACGGCAGCAGCGCCGCCAGCGAGGCCACGATGGGCAGCAGCGTCACCGGTGTCTCATACGTCACCACGGCGATCAGCAAAAATACTGCCACGATGGGTATTGCCGTGACCAGTTTACTCCAATCGAACTTCTCCTGCAACAGGAAAAGCAGCAGAACGATGATCTGGAAGAAGCTGCACAGTGCGCCGGAACGGGCGTGGAGCAGCGCGTAGTGGATGGCGAAGATCAGATTGGCCGCCACCTGCCACAGCAGGATGGTGTGCTTGTCCTTCTGCCAGTAGCTTAGACCCATGGCGATTAATGCGCCGAAGCCGATGAGCTGATAAAATACGTTCATCCTCCTATCCTCCTAAAAAAACGCCGCGCACCGATGAAGGTGCGTGGCGAAAAATGGATGCGATGCTCCAGAAAAATCCACACTGATTTTGGAGCTTCATTGTAACACGGGACAGTCGTATTTGTCAATCGCAGTAAAAGTGCAGCGCAAAAAAGAGGAGACACACGAATGTGTGTCTCCTCTTTTTTGGAGCAGGGTACGGGAGTCGAACCCGCCTTAACGGCTTGGGAAGCCGCTGTAATACCGATATACCAACCCTGCAATTTACTTACCGGGTTATTGTAGCATACCGGCGGCGGTTTTGCAACCGGAAATTGTGTCGAAAGGGCATGAACGTCTTGTCCCGCCGCATACCCATAGAAAAAAGCCTGGAGGGGACGCTATGAAACGAAAACTGACAGCGCTGCTGGCGGCGCTGTGCATCACCGCGGTGCTGCCGGTACACGCCGGGGCGGTGGACCTGCCGCTGACCTCCCGCGCCGCGGTGCTGATGGAAAAGACCACCGGACAGATACTGTTCGCGCAGAACGAGCATGAGAAGCTGGAGCCGGCCAGCGTCACCAAGATCATGACGCTGCTGCTGACCATGGACGCCATCGACAGCGGCGCGCTGGCCTATGACGACGTGGTGACGGTGTCGGCCAACGCCGCCGGCATGGGCGGCAGTCAGGTCTTTCTGGCGGAGGGTGAGCAGATCACCGTGGAGGAGCTGCTGAAATGCGTGTGCGTGTCCTCCGGCAACGACGCGGCGGTGGCGCTGGCGGAGAAGGTCGCCGGCGTGACGGAGCTGTTCGTGGAGCAGATGAACAACCGCGCCAGGGGGCTGGGCATGGACGATACCCATTTTGCCAATCCCACCGGCCTGACGGCGGCGGACCACGTCACCAGCGCCTATGACATTGCCCTTATGAGCCGCGAGCTGCTGACAAAGCACCCGGACATCCGCAATTTCACCACCATATGGACGGACAGCATCCGAAACGGCACCTTTGATCTGGCCAACACCAACAAGCTCATCCGCTGGTATGACGGCGCCACGGGGCTGAAGACCGGCTACACCGCCTCCGCCGGCTACTGCATCAGCGCCACGGCGGAGCGCGAGGGCATGGAGCTGATCGCGGTGGTCATGAAGGGGGAGACGTCCGACAAGCGGAATACCGACGCCAAGGCGCTGCTGAATTACGGCTTCTCCGCCTATACGCTGGTCTCCGCCGCGCCGGAGGAGCCGCTGCCCGCCCTGCCGGTGACCATGGGAGAGGCGGAGCAGGTGGGCCTGACGCTGCCGGAGACGGGCGTTACCGCCGTGGTGGAGAAGGCGCAGGCGTCGTCGCTGGAGTGCCGGATGGACCTGCCGGAGACGCTGGCGGCCCCGGTACAGCAGGGGCAGCAGGTGGGCACGCTGACCCTGTGCAGCGGCGATACGGAGGTGCTGACGGCGCCCATTCTGGCGGCGGAGAGCGTTCCGGGGCGCAGCTGGGGCCGGATGTTCACCGATCTTTTGAAGCAGGCGGTGTTCCTGGCGTAGCGGAAAGGGGAAAAGCGGGGGAAAGTCCCGTTTTTCCCCTTGTATTTTCGCCGGAAACGTTGTACGATAGGGCAAATAGTTGCATTGCACCGACGACAGGAGGTTTTAACATGATACAGGTCGATCTGCAAAATGTCCGAAGCTTTATCCCACTGCCCTACGAGGCCGCGCTGTCCCCCCGCCTGCGTATCGCCCACGACCATCTGCAAAAGGGTGATGGCGCCGGCGGCGAATTTACCGGCTGGGTGCGCCTGCCGGAGGACTATGACAAGGCGGAATTTGCCCGCATCAAGGCGGCGGCGAAGAAAATACAGTCCGACTCCCGGGCGCTGGTGGTCATCGGTATCGGCGGCTCCTATCTGGGCGCCCGGGGCGTCATCGAGTGCCTGCGCTCGCCCAACTACAACCTGAAGAAGAAGGCCACGCCCAACATCTACTTTATCGGCAACGGCCTCAGCTCCGACGCGCTCACCGAGGTGATGGAGCTGGTGGACGGCGTGGACTTCTCCGTGAACGTTATCTCCAAGTCCGGCACCACCACGGAGCCCGCCGTGGCCTTCCGCTTCTTCCGTGAGCTGCTGGAGAAGAAGTACGGCCCGGAGGAGGCCGCCCGGCGCATCTATGCCACCACCGACGCCCGTAAGGGCGCGCTGAAATCCCTGGCTGACCAGAAGGGCTACGAGGCGTTCGTGGTGCCCGACAACATCGGCGGGCGATACAGCGTGCTCACCGCCGTGGGTCTGCTGCCCATCGCCGTGGCCGGCATCGATATCGACGCGCTGATGGCCGGCGCGGCGGACATGATGCGTGAATGTGCCCTGGCGGATATGAACACCAACCCCGCGTGGCAGTACGCCGGGGCGCGGTATGAGCTGTACCGCACCGGGAAGAAGATCGAGCTGCTGGCGGCCTATGAGCCCTGCTTCCGCTTTATGTCCGAGTGGTGGAAGCAGCTGTACGGCGAGAGCGAGGGCAAGGAGAACAAGGGTCTGTTCCCCGCCAGCGTGGAGTTTACCGCCGACCTGCACTCCATGGGCCAGTATATCCAGGAGGGCGAGCGCCATCTGTTCGAGACGGTGGTGCGCTTCGGCCCGTCTCAAAACGAAAACCCCGTGCCCTATGACGAGGGCAACGGCGACGGGTTGAACTTCCTTACCGGCAAGAGCATGGACTTTATCCGCGAGCAGGCCATGGACGGTACGCTGCTGGCCCATGTGGAGGGCGGCGTGCCCAACGTGACGCTGCGGACCGGCTCCGTCAACGAGCAGACGCTGGGCGGGCTGATCTATTTCTTTGAATACGCCTGCGGCCTGTCCGGCTACCTGCTGGACGTGAACCCCTTTGACCAGCCCGGCGTGGAGGCCTATAAGAAAAATATGTTCGCCCTGCTGGGAAAGCCGGGGTATGAGGACCTGCGGCAGACGCTGCTGCGGAAGCTGGAAAAGTAAAAGTGCCCAAAAATAAGTTTACTTTTTCTGCATTGCTATTTTTCCACCGGTATGGTATGCTGTACTCAGGTGGAAACCACCAATGACAAAGGAGTGATTTCTTATGGTTAGACTGATCATGGGTGCCAACGGCGCCGGCAAGACCAAGCAGCTCATCGAGCTGATCCACACCAGCGTGGAGTCCGAGACCGGCAGCGTCGTGTGCATCGAGCCCAAGGGCGATATGACCTACGACGTCAGCTACAACGTCCGTCTGGTCAACGCCGGCGAGTATAATGTGGATTCTTTTGACTGCCTGCGCGGCTTCCTGTGCGGTATGTACGCGGGCAATTACGATATTTCCCATGTGTTCGTGGACAATCTCTGCAAGATCGCCGGCAGCACCGACCTGCAGGCGGTAGAGACGTTCCTTCACTGGCTGGACCGCTTCAGCGAGGAGAACGGCGTGAAGTTCACCGTTACCATCAGCGCGGACGAGGACACCGCCACCGAGGGCATGAAGCAGTACATCTGAACCGCGTGAAAAGGGCCGCCTAAGGGCGGCCTTTTTTTCATGTGCCGCCGGGAGGCGGCTTTTTATGTGTACGGGCGGCGCTGTCCTTCGGGTTGGCGGCTGCCTGCCTGCTGGGCGGGGTGAACATCCGCGGTCTGCTGCCTGCCATGCCCTACTGGTGCGGCGCTGATCTCGCTGGCGCTGTTCGCCGCCTGCTTCGTGCTGGCCTATGTGGTGTGTGCCCTGTCCGCCGGAAGCTTCCGGTTTTGGCACATATGGGGCTGGTTCGCGAATTGAGGCGGCTTGGCCGTCGCTGGCAGAGCCGGCGCTCCGCGGAGCGCCGGCTCTCACGCTATGCCAGCAGATACAGCACCAGCCCGTACACCACGCTGGCGGCGGTGCCGAATACGATCACCGGTCCGGCCACGGTGAACATCTTGACCGCCGTGCCGGTGACGATGCCCTCCGCCCGGAAGTCGATGGCCGGCGAGGCTACGGCGTTGGCGAAGCCGGTGATGGGCACCAGCGTGCCCGCCCCGGCGTACCGCGCCAGCCGGTGGTACAGCCCCAGCGCCGTCAGCAGCACCGACAGGAACACCAGCGTTACCGAGGTGGCGGAGGCCGCCTCCTGCTGCGTCAGCCCCAGTGCCTGCCAGCCGTTGGCGATCAGCTGTCCCACGGCGCAGATCCCGCCGCCGACAACAAAGGCCAGCGCCGTGTCCTTGCCGATGGGCGATCCGGGCGACAGCTGCCGTACCAGCGCGTCATATTCCTTGGGTGTCACGCCATCACATCCTTTCGCCGGTAATATGTGCCGCTTCCGCCGCGGCTATACTTGCCAAACCCTACGAAAGCGGCTATAATGATATGGTTATCTCAGGAAAGGAGGGCGTCAGCCATGCACGACCCTGCCCATCCCTTCGGGCGCAAGGCGGTCCAGCTGGCCGTGATCGACCCGGTGAGCTGCACCGGCTGCGGCTGGTGCGCCATGTTCTGCCCCATGAAGTGCATCGACCTGCGGCCGGACGGCTATTATGAGGTCCGCCAGGACGACTGTATCGGCTGCCGCAGCTGCAAGGTCAACTGCTTCTACGGCGCCGTGACCATACTGCCGCCCCAGGTACGCTGATATGCAGAAAGAAAAAGCCCCGCTGGGCCTCTATGTCCACATCCCCTTCTGCCGCCAGAAATGCGCCTACTGCGATTTTTACTCCCTGCCCCACAGCGAGGAGAAGATGGACGCCTATACCGCCGC
>DJPP01000155.1:12308-14216 GCA_002438575.1 Oscillospiraceae bacterium UBA6409
GTGTACTTCGGCGGCGGCACCCCCAGCTATCTGGGACCGGACCGTCTGGTGAAGCTGCTGCGGACCCTCCGCAAGCGCTGTCCTGTGACCCGCGCCGCCGAGATCACGCTGGAGGCCAACCCGGACTCCGCCTGTGACGTCAAGGCCCTGCGTGCGCTGCACCGGGCGGGCTTCAACAGGATATCCCTGGGCGTCCAGTCGGCGGATGACGGTCTGCTTCGCGCCATCGGCCGCATCCACACCTTCGCCCAGGTGCAGGAGGCTGTGGCCGCCGTGCGGAAGGCCGGGTTCAAAAACCTCAGCATAGACCTGATCTACGGCCTGCCGGGGCAGACCATGCAGCAGTGGGAGGATACCCTTGCCGCTGTCATCGCTCTGGCCCCGGAGCATATCTCCTGCTACGGCCTGAAGCTGGAGCCCGGCACACCCCTGTATGACCGCCGGGACAGTGAGCGCTTCCCGGACGACGACGCCCAGGCGGATATGTATCTCTACGCCGTCACCGTTCTGGCGCAGAACGGCTATGAGCAGTATGAGATATCCAACTTTGCCAGGCCGGGCTTTGCCTCCCGCCACAACCTGAAATACTGGCATATGGAGGAGTACGCCGGCTTCGGCCCCGGCGCCCACTCCGACTTCGGCGGCGTGCGCTACGCCTACGTCCGGGACCTGGACAGCTACATAAGCGGCCGCCTGATCCTGTCGGAGTCCGAGTCCGACGCCACGCTGACCCGGGATTATGAGTACGTCATGCTGTCCCTCCGCACGGCGGAGGGCATCGACCGCCGGTATTTCGAGACGACCTACCGCCAGCGGTTCCAGCCCATGGAGGACCTGTTCGTGCAGTATGAGCGCACGGGCCTTGCCGCCCGGACGGAGAACGGCTGGCGCCTGACGCCCCGGGGCTTCCTGGTGTCCAACAGCATCATCGTGGCCCTGGAGGAGGCGCTGGCCGCCCAGAAAATACGCCGGGAGCAGGCCCTGGCCCAGCGGGATTATCGGATAATTTAACGGAAAAAGGCGGCTGTGTGCCGCCTTTTTCCGCTTTCCTCTTGACATTTTCTCAAAACCGTGCTACATTGTCAGCAATATTGAAAATTGCGATGAAGGGGACAGGCCGTGTTTCATGTCCACGCGAAGAGAGCCGCCGTTTGGTGCAAGGCGGACGGGACAGGGACACCGAACATCACCCCGGAGCATCCGCCTGAAAGCTCGCCGAGTAAGCGCGGACGGCAAGGGAGCCGTTATCTTCTCCCCGCCCCATTCCGTGGGGGATGAGTGGCCGCCTTGCGCGGCAACGAGAGTGGTACCGCAGAGGACGTTTTTTCAAGCGCCTTTGTCTCTTGACGAGACAAAGGCGCTTTTTATTTTGTTTTCAAAACTATTCAGATAAAGGAGAAGCAACATGGAGTATAAGAAGACACTGAATATGCCCAAAAGCGGCTTTCCCATGCGCGCCGGCCTGCCCGCCCGCGAGCCGGAGATGCTGAAGCACTGGGAAGAGCTGGACCTCTACAACGAGCTGCTGAAGAAGAACGAGGGCAAGCCCCTGTTCTCCCTGCACGACGGCCCTCCGTTCTCCAACGGCGCACTGCACATGGGCCACGCCCTGAACAAGTCCCTGAAGGACTTTATCACCCGTATGTACGCGATGCGCGGCTACTATACCCCCTATATCCCCGGCTGGGACAACCACGGTATGCCCATCGAGTCCGCCATCATCAAGCAGAACAAGCTGAACCACAAGGCCATGAGCGTATCCGAGTTCCGCAGCGCCTGCCATGAGTTCGCCGACCACTACATCGACGTGCAGCGCGACGGCTTCAAGCGTATGGGTGTGGTGGGCGACTGGGAGCACCCCTACAAGACCATGGATCCCGGCTTTGAGGCGCAGGAGGTCCGCGTGTT
>DJPP01000155.1:14356-17079 GCA_002438575.1 Oscillospiraceae bacterium UBA6409
CCCTGCACCACCGTCTACGTCAAGTTCCCCATGCACGACGATCAGGGCAAGCTGAGCCATCTGGACCACAGCAGGCTGTACTTCGTGATCTGGACCACCACCGTCTGGACCCTGCCCGGTAACTTGGCCATCGCCCTGCACCCCGACGAGAGCTACGCCGTGGTCAAGGCGCCCAACGGCGAGATGTACATCATGGCCGAGGCCCTGACCGAGAAGGTCATGAAGATCGGCGGCTTCGACAGCTACGAGATCGTGGAGACGCATCCCGGCTCCTTCTTCGAAAATATGCTGGCCGACCATCCCTTCCTGCCCAAGACCAGCCGCCTGGTGCTGGCGGACTACGTCACCATGGACTCCGGTACCGGCTGCGTCCACACCGCCCCCGGCTTCGGCGCCGACGACTATGTGACCTGCAAGCGCTACGGCATGGACATGGTGGTGCCCGTGGACGACCAGGGCAAGCACACCGCCTACGCCGGCAAGTACGAGGGCATGACCACCGACGAGTCCAACCCGGTCATCCTGCAGGATATGAAGGATAACGGCTCCCTGTTCGCCAGCGAGGATATCGTCCACAGCTATCCCCACTGCTGGCGCTGCAAGCAGCCCATCATCTTCCGCGCCACGCCCCAGTGGTTCTGCTCTGTGGACAGCTTCAAGGATGAGGCCATCGCCGCCTGCGAGGACGTGCGCTGGGTGCCCGCCTGGGGCAAGGACCGTATGCGCTCCATGATCCTGGAGCGCACCGACTGGTGCATCAGCCGCCAGCGCCGCTGGGGCCTGCCCATCCCCGTGTTCTACTGCAAGGACTGCGGCAAGCCCGTCTGCACCCCCGAGAGCATCGAGGCCGTGGCCGAGCTGTTCGAGAAGGAGGGCTCCAACGCGTGGTTCGACATGGACGCCGCCGACATCCTGCCCAAGGGCTTCACCTGCCCCCACTGCGGCAAGGCCGCCGGCTTTGACAAGGAGACGGACACCCTGGACGGCTGGTTCGACTCCGGCTCCACCCATTTTGCCGCCATGGAGCGCGACCAGGGCTTCTGGCCTGCCACCATGTACATCGAGGGCCTGGACCAGTATCGCGGCTGGTTCCAGTCCTCCCTGCTGGTGGCTGTGGGCGCTCTGGGCCGCGGCGCGCCGTTCAAGGAGTGCGTCACCCACGGCTGGACCGTGGACGGTGAGGGCAAGGCCATGCACAAGTCCCTTGGCAACGGCATGGATCCCGCTGAGATCTTCAACAAGTACGGCGCCGACCTGCTGCGCCTGTGGGCCGGCAGCTCCGACTACCATGTGGACGTCCGCTGCTCCGACGAGATCTTCAAGCAGCTGAGCCAGAACTACCTGAAGTTCCGCAACACCGCCAAGTTCTGCCTGGATAACCTGACCGGCTTCGACGCCGATCATCTGGTGGAGCCGGGCGAGATGCTGCCCCTGGACAAGTGGGCCATCACCCGCCTGAACGACCTGCTGACCAAGGCCTACGCCGCCTATGACAACTACGAGTTCCATGTGGTGTCCCACATGATCAACGACTTCTGCGTGGTGGACCTGAGCTCCTTCTATTTCGACATCCTGAAGGACCGTCTGTACTGCGACGAGGCCGAGGGCCTCTCCCGCCGCAGCGCCCAGACCGCGCTGTTCCTGATCCTGGATGCCATGACCCGCCTGTTCGCCCCCATCCTGGCCTTTACCTGCGATGAGATCTGGCTGGCCATGCCCCATCGCTCCAGCGATGACGCGCGCAACGTCCTGTTCAACGAGATGGTGCTGCCCTACAACGGCTACGCCCTCTCTGAGGACGAGATGGCCCGTTGGGCCCGTATCGCCGCCCTCCGCACCGCCGTCAACGGCGCGCTGGAGACCGCCCGTGCCGACAAGACCATCGGCAAGAGCCTGGAGGCTGAGGTGGATCTGACCGTTACGCCGGAGGATGGCTTCCTGGCATCCATGGATGCCGCCCAGGTGGCAGATCTGTTTATCGTCTCCCAGGTCCGCGTGGACGTGGACGCGGAGCAGACGGTGGCCGTTCGCCCCGCCAGCGGTGCCAAGTGCGCCCGCTGCTGGAAGGTCCTGCCCGCCGTGGGCAGCGACAGCGAGCACCCCGACCTGTGCCCCCGCTGCGCCGCTGTGGTCAAAAAGCTCCCCGTCATCGAGTAAAAGACGCATAAAAAAGAAACCGCCCGGGGGCGGTTTCTTTTTTACTCCTTCACCTGCTTCATGGACAGGCTGATGCGGTGCTTTTTCTCGTCCACGTCCAGCACCAGCACCTTCACGATGTCGCCCACGGCCACCACCTCGGAGGGGTGCTTGATGAACTTATTGCACACCTGCGAGATGTGTACCAGTCCATCCTGATGTACGCCGATGTCCACGAATACGCCGAAGTCGATCACATTCCGTACCGTGCCGGTGAGCACCATGCCGGGCTTCAGGTCCTTTATATCCAGCACGTCGGTGCGGAGGATGGGCGCCGGCAGGTCGCTCCGCAGGTCGCGTCCGGGCTTCATCAGCTCCTTCACCACGTCCCGCAGGGTGGGTACGCCCACGCCGATCTCCTCGGCCACCTTTGCCTCGCCCAGGGCCTGCACCTTCCGCATCAATCCGTCCACCGCGCCCCGGCGAACGTCCTCGTCGCCGCAGCCGCACAGGGCCAGCAGCTTCTCCGCTGCCCCGTAGCTCTCCGGGTGTACGCCGGTGTTGTCCAGCACGTTGCTGCTCTCCGG
>DJPP01000155.1:17166-18308 GCA_002438575.1 Oscillospiraceae bacterium UBA6409
CGCTTCCGGTCCGGGAAGGCGCCGTTGGCCTCCCGGTACGCCACGATGTTCTTCGCCGTGGTGCCGTTCAGCCCGGACACATAGCCCAGCAGGCTGGCGCTGGCGGTGTTCAGGTCAACACCCACGGCGTTGACGCAGTCCTCCACCACGCCGCACAGCGCCTCGTCCAGCCGCTTTTGCGGCATATCGTGCTGGTACTGCCCCACGCCGATGGCCTTGGGGTCGATCTTCACCAGCTCTGCCAGCGGGTCCTGTAACCGCCGGGCGATGGAGATGGCCGAGCGCAGGTTCACGTCGTACTCCGGGAACTCCTCCGCCGCCAGCTTGCCGGCGGAGTACACCGACGCGCCCGCCTCGTTGACGATCATATAGCTGACGCCCGGCAGGCCCCGCAGCATCTCCACCGTCATCTGCTCTGTCTCCCGGCTGGCGGTGCCGTTGCCGATGGCGATGTGCGCCACGCCGTGTTTTTTGCACAGGGCTGTCAGCTTGGCGATGGCCTCCCGCTTCTGGCGCTCGCCGTAGGTGGGGTAGACCACCGTGGTGTCCAGCACCTTGCCGGTGCCGTCGATGACCGCCACCTTGCACCCGTGGGCATAGCCGGGGTCCAGCCCCATGGTCACGTGGCCCTTTACCGGCGGCTGGAGCAGCAGCGGCTTCAGGTTCAGCGCGAACTGTCCGATAGCGCCCTCGTTGGCGCTGTCCGTCAGGGCGGACCGCGCCTCGCGCTCCAGCGATGGGTAGATCAGCCGGTCATAGGCGTCCTCGCAGGCGGCCTTGATGAATTCCATGGCCGCCGAGCCGGGCTTTACCACCGCCCGCCGCAGTGCCGGCAGCGCGGCCTCCCGGTCCAGCAGCACCGTAACGGAGAGCAGCCCCTCTTTTTCGCCCCGGTTGATGGCCAGGATCTGGTGCCCCGCCAGCTTGGGAATGGCCTGCTCAAAGTCGTAGTACAGCCGGTACACGCTGTCCTCCTCCGTGGCGGCAAGGCTCCTGAGCCGTCCCTGCCGCATGAGAAGTCCTCGCAGCGCCTTGCGGATGTCCGCGTCGTCGCTGATGATCTCCGCGATGATGTCGTTGGCCCCCTGCAATGCGTCGGCCGCGGTCTCCACGCCCTTCTCCGGATCGATGTACGCCTGTGC
>DJPP01000155.1:18433-19446 GCA_002438575.1 Oscillospiraceae bacterium UBA6409
TACAGGTCCTCCACCTCCGCCAGCGTGGCGGCGCTGTCGATGGCCGCCGCCAGCGCATCGGTCAGCTTGCCCTGCCCGTCGATGGCGGACTTGACCTCCTGCCGCCGCTTGTCCAGGTTCCGCAGGTATTGCAGCCGGTCCTCCAGCTTCCGCAGGGTGGTGTCGTCCATAGATCCGTGCTGCTCCTTGCGGTAGCGGGCGATGAACGGAATGGTGCTGCCCTCGTCCAGCAGCGCGATAACGTTTTCCACGTACTGGACCGGCTGGCCCAGCTCCGATGCCAATATCTGTGCGATGCTCTGCATATGTGCTCCTTTCAGAAAGCTGTGCCCGCGCACGGCGCGGGCACAGACGCTTATTTACTTGTGATACAGGCTCTTGACCTCATATCTCGGCTCGCAGCTGACGTTGATGCCCAGCCGCTTGTACAGCTTGGCGTCCTCCTCGGAGATGATGACCGAGAAATGGGCCTCGCAGCCCCGCAGGTTCTTCAGCTGCGCCTGCACCATGGCCGCCAGGGGGTTCGTCAGGCCGGAGATCGCCAGCGCGATCAGCACCTCGTCCGAGTGCAGCCGGGGGTTTCGGTGACCCAGGCAGCCGGTTTTCATGGCGCTGATGGGCTCAATCACCGACGAGGGGATCAGGTCCAGCTTGTGGTCGATGCCCGCCATCTTCTTCAGCGCGTTCAGCAGCAGCGCCGCCGACGCGCCCAGCAGGGGAGAGGTCTTGCCTGTCACCACGCTGCCGTCCGGCAGCACCATGGCGCCCGCCGGCTTGCCGGTGGCCTCCGCCTTTTCCAGCGAGGCCGCCACCGCAGGGCAGATGTCCGGCGTCACGCCGGCCTGCTGCATCACCAGCTCCAGCTTCCGCACCACGCACTCGTCCGCCTGGCCCTTGGCCCGATCTACGCATCCGGTATAATACCGGCGCAGGATCTCCATGCGGCTGGCCTCCTGGCACACCGCGTCGTCCACAATGGCGAAGCCCGCCATGTTCACGCCCATGTCCGTGGG
>DJPP01000156.1:0-3542 GCA_002438575.1 Oscillospiraceae bacterium UBA6409
GTGCGTATCTCCTTGGCGATACGGCCCTGACGTCCGATGACCTTGCCCATGTCCTCCGGCGCGACGCGAAGCTGAAGCGTCAGCTCGTCACCGTTTTCCACCTCGGTCACGCTGACCTGCTCCGGGTGCTCCACAAGGTTCTGCGCGATATACAGCAGCAGATCCTTCATGGCGCGCTCCCGACTTACAGTACGTCGACCTTCTTCAGCAGGGCACGGACGGTATCGGTGGGCTGGGCGCCGGTCTTGATCCACTCGCGGGCGCGGTCGGCATCGATGCTGATCTTGGCGGGGGAGACGCAGGGATCGTAGGTGCCGATCTCCTCGATGAAACGACCATCGCGGGGATAGCGGGAATCGGCGACGACGACGCGATAGTAGGGGGCCTTCTTAGCGCCCATTCTTCTCAGACGAATTTTAACCATTGTTGTGTTCCTCCATGTAAATTAAATGTTTTATATCTGTTAAATGCGCTTGCACATTTACATACGTTTCTATTTCAGCCGCTTTTTTCTTCCGAAGCCGTGCATGGCGCCCCGGGCCACCTTGCCGCCGAAGCCGCCGCCCATCAGGCCGCCCAGCCCGCGCATACCGCCGCCCTTGGTCATGGCCTTCGTCATCTGCTGCAGCATCTCAAAGGACTTCAGCAGCCGGTTGACATCCACCACCTCCAGCCCACAGCCGGCGGCGATGCGCTTTTTGCGGCTGGCGTTGAGGATCTGCGGATTTTCGCGCTCCAGCGGGGTCATGGACTGGATAATGGCCTTATTGTGGGCCATCTGCTTCTCGTCGATCTGGCTGGGGTCGAAGCCCTTGGCCATGCCGCCGGGAAGCATATCGGCGATCTGGCTCAGGTCGCCCATGCTTTGCAGCTGTTCCATCTGATCCAGATAATCAGAAAGGGTCAGCCGGTTCTTGCGGAGCTTTTCCTCCAGCTTTTTCGCCTGTTTTTCGTCGTACTGCTGCTCGGCCTTCTCAATGAACGTGAGCATATCGCCCATGCCCAGGATACGCCCGGCCATGCGGTCAGGGTGGAAAGGCTCGATCATGTCCAGCTTTTCGCCGGTACCCACGAACTTGATGGGCTTGCCGGTGACGGCCCGGATGGACAGGGCAGCACCGCCGCGGGCGTCGCCGTCCAACTTGGTCAGCAGCACACCGTCGATGCCCAGCGCGTCGTCAAAGGCCTTGGCGGCGTTGACCGCGTCCTGGCCGGTCATGGCGTCCACTACAAGGAGTATCTCGTTGGGATGAACGGCAGCCTTGACGGCCTTCAGCTCGTCCATCAGCGCCTCGTCGATGTGCAGACGGCCGGCGGTGTCCAGAAAGACGATGTCGTGGCCGTGGTCGGCGGCGTACTTCACCGCCTCCTTGGCGATAGTCACCGGGTCGATCTGGCCCATCTCGAAGACGGGAATGTCCAGCTGCTTGCCCACCACCTGCAGCTGGTTGATGGCGGCGGGACGGTACACGTCGCAGGCCACCAGCAGGGGGCGCTTGCCGAAGCTGCGGCGCATGAGCCCCGCCAGCTTGGCGCCGTTGGTGGTTTTACCGGCGCCCTGCAGACCCACCATCATCACAACGGTGGGGCCCTTGGAGGCGGTGGTCAGACGGGCGTTGGTGCCGCCCATCAGCGCCGTCAGCTCCTGGTTGACGATCTTGATGATCTGCTGGGCGGGGGTCAGGCTGTCCAGCACATCGGTGCCGACGCACTTTTCGGTGACGTCCGCCACGAAGTCCTTGACGACCTTATAGCTGACATCGGCCTCCAGCAGGGCCAGACGCACCTCGCGCATACCCTCGCGGACATCGCTCTCGGTAAGGCGGCCCTTGCCGCGCAAGCGCTTGAATACGCCGTTCAGTTTTTCACTCAGTCCCTCAAATGCCATGGGTCGTTACTCCTTCAGGGCGGCGGCAGCGTCCAAGATCGTCTCCGCCAGCTCCTCCAACCGGGGGTTTTCGTACTGCCGGTAGTTGATGGTTTTAATGTCTCCGGCAGCGGTGATGATACGGTCCACGTGCTGCTGCATCTGCAAAAAGCGGCGGACCAGGCCGGTCTTGTCCTCCAGCTCGGTCATGGCGTTCTCCGCGCGGACGATCACGTCCCGCACGCCCTGCCGGGAAATGCCGCAGTTCTCCGCGATCTCTGCCAGGGACAGGTCCTCATTATAGTACAGGTCGAACAGCTCACGCTGCCGTGGGGTCAGGATATCGCCGTAAAAATCGAACAGCATGGTCATGCGGTATGTCTGGTTTTTCACGGTGCGGCCTCCTTCTGTAAAGTTATACACCTTTACAACACCGAATATCATACACGATTTCGGGGGAAATGTCAAGGTGAAAAATGGGGTGGCGAAAAAAATATTCCCCCCGGCGAAAGCCAGGGGGAACAGAGGGTGAGATCAGTGCTTCAAACGCTTGTCGCACCGCTTGCTGAGCCAGGTGCCCACGCTCTGGAACAGCTGCACCAGCAGGATCAGAATGATCACCGCTACCAGCATCACCAGATACTTGTACCGGTAGTAGCCGTAGTCGATGGCGATCTTGCCCAGGCCGCCGCCGCCGATGATGCCACTCATGGCAGAGTAGCCCAGAATGGTGGTCAGCGCGATGGTGACGTTCTGGATCAGGGAGGGAACGCTCTCCGGGATCATTACCTTGCAAATGATCTGCATGGGGGTGGCGCCCATGCTCTGGGCAGCCTCGATGATGTTGCCGTCCACCTCGCGGAGACTGCTCTCCACCAGACGCGCCACAAAGGGGAACGCCGCCGCCACCAGCGGAACGATGGTGGCCGTGGTGCCCACCGCCGTGCCGATCAGCAGACGGGAGAGGGGGAAGACCATGATCATCAGGATCAGGAAGGGGATGGAGCGCAGCAGGTTGATGATGACGTTGATGACCTGCATCAGCCAGTGGGGCAGGGGCAGCACGCCGTTTTTCTCGCCGGCCACCAGCAGCACGCCCAGGGGCAGGCCCAGCACCAGCGACAGCGCCGTGCTGACCACGGTGACGTAGAACGTCTCCCAGATAGCCACGGGCAGGGAGGGCAGCACGCTCATCAGGTCCTGTACGGACTGGGCGGAGAACAGATTACTGTACATGGTGGTCCACCTCCTCTACCTGCACATTGGCCACATTGTGGATAAAGGCCACGGCCTTATCGTACTGCGCGCTGGGGATGCCCAGCATCATGCTGCCGTATACCGTTTCGGACAGCTTCTGGGTGCTGGCGGAGATCACGTTGCAGAAGATGCCCTCCTCCGCCGCCAGCCGCGCGATGAGGGGGATACTGGTGGTTTTGCTGTCCTTGAACACCAGACGGACCAGCTTTTCGTCCTGGGGATTGTACACCTGCGCGTCCGCGCCGCCGGGGAACACCAGCCGCCGTCCGGCCTCGGACTTTGGCGCGGCGAACACGGTGCCCACCATGCCGGACTCAGCCACGCAGCCATCGTCCAGAATGGCCACGTGGGAGCAGACCTCCTTCACCACGCTCATCTGATGGGTGATGATGACCACGGTGATGTTCAGCTTTTGGTT
>DJPP01000156.1:3657-3785 GCA_002438575.1 Oscillospiraceae bacterium UBA6409
GCGCGGGCAATGGCCACGCGCTGCTGCTGTCCGCCGGACAGCTGGGCGGGATAGGCCTCGGCCTTGTCGGGCAGGCCCACCAGCTCCAGCAGCTCACGGGCGCGCTTCTCCGCGTCGGCTCTCTTTAC
>DJPP01000151.1:0-5476 GCA_002438575.1 Oscillospiraceae bacterium UBA6409
GACCGTCTGATCGGTCTGGGCGTGCGCGGCTTCTGGAATTTTACCAATGTGGAGCTCTCCACCAAGGAGGACGGCGTTTTCTTCGAGGACATCCACTTTGTGGACACCCTGCTGACGCTCAGCTATCGCATCTCCCAGCTCTGAGACGCACACTTTGCCGCGGCCGGCATACTATGAGAATGAGACCGATGTGGCGGTCAAATTTTCATAGGAGGTTACGGTATGTGTAATCAGAATTCCTGCTTTGGCGGCAGCAGCTGCTGCTGGATCATCATCGCCATCATCCTGCTGTTCCTGTTCTGCGGCAACGGCTGCGGCAATGGCTGCGGCTGCGGCGGCAATAACGGCGGCTGCGGGTGCGGCTGCTGAGGGTCTACCGCACATTATGCGTCCCCGCCGCAAGGCGGGGACGTCTTTTTTCACAGACAGCTCTGCGATACAGCCAAGCATCGATAAAAACAACGCGGACAAGCACCTTTTTGTCCGAGAGGAGGCCCGATCATGGATATTTCCCCCCTGCGCGGCTACTACACGGCGCATACGCCCACGCTGATGGGCGAGAGAGGCGGCTCCGCCGTGCTGGTCCCCCTGGTCCTTCAAAACGGCGAATACTGCCTGCTGTACGAGATACGCTCCGCCAGCGTCCGGCAGCCGGGCGAGGTGTGCTTCCCCGGCGGCAAGCGCGAGGCGGGGGAAACGGCCATCCAGTGCGCCCTGCGGGAGACCCGGGAGGAGCTTGGCATCCCTGAAAGTGCTGTGACTGTTATCGGTGAAATGGACTTCATCCACATCCGTGCGGGAAGTCTGCTGCGGCCCGTGCTGGGTGAGGTGGACCCCGCAGCGCTGGCAGCCATGCGCCCCGCACCGGAGGAGGTAGCCGGCACCTTCCTGCTGCCCCTGCGGGAGATGAAGGCGCACCCGCCGGAGGTCTACCTGTACCGGCAGCCGGTGGAGGCCCCGGATTTCCCTTATGCGGACGCCGGCGTCCGGGCAGACTACCCCTGGCGTCCCTGGCGGTTGGAGGTCCCGGTGTATCGCGGCCTGCCGCACCACCTATGGGGCATCACCGCCCGTATCACCATGGACGTGCTCGCACATCTGTGAAAGATCCCCTGGCGATATACATCGCCAGGGGATCTTTTTACAGTACACCAAAATGCTCCAGAATGATCTTCACACCTATCAGGATCAGGATCGCACCACCCACGAATTCGGCCTTGTTTTTATACTTGGCGCCAAACACGTTGCCCACATACACGCCGCCCAGGGATATCAGGAACGTGGTACAGCCGATAAGACAGACGGCCAGCCAAATGGACACGGACAACTCCACCATGGAGAACGTGACGCCCACGGCCAGCGCGTCAATGCTGGTGGCCACAGCCAGCACAAACAGTTCTTTGTGCTTCACCTGCCCGTCGGAGGGCTGCTCGTCCTCCTCTTCCTCGGCGCGGCTCTCGCGTATCATGTTGCCGCCGATCCATGCCAGCAGCACGAAGGCGATCCAGGGTGCGAACCGCGTCACATAATGAGCAAACTGTGAACCCAGCAGCCACCCCAGCGTCGGCATGACCGCCTGAAACACACCGAAATACAGGGCGATAAGGAACGCGCTCCTCTTATGCACCTTGTCCGGCATGGCCAGTCCCTTACAGATGGCCACGGCAAAGGCATCCATACTCAGCCCGATACCGATCAGGAATATCTCCAGCAATGTCATACGGACACTCTCCTCACAAAACCACCGGCACAGGGCGGTCAATATACATGGCATCCGGCGCAACACGGCAGCTGTAGGCGGCAATGCCGACCCCCGCCTCACGCGCCTGCCGCAGCGCCTCGCCGAAAGCCGGATGCGTGTCATCGTTAGGCGCAAAATCAGTGACCTCCGCCATCTGGATGACGAAGAAGGCCGTAGCCCGGCAGCCCTGCTCCACAGCGCGTATCAACTCATGCAAATGCTTCACTCCGCGATCCGTAGGCGCGTCCGGAAAGCGGGCATGGCCCCCCGCCTCCAGCGTGACCCCCTTGACCTCCACCAGATGCAGCCCGTCGGGCCGCGTCAAGCAGAAGTCCAATCGTGATCCGCCGAATCGGTACTCCGGCCGAATGCTCTCGGCCTGCGGGTCGAAGGTCTGGGCAAACTCCGCAAACGCCCGGTTCGGCGCCTGGGCATCCATGTTGATCAGCCTGCCGCCCTTATCCACAGCGACCAGGTCATAGGGTGTCTTTCGCCCCGGCGCGGTCCCCGGTGTCAGATACACCGCAGCTCCCGGCACCAACAGCTCGCGGCATCGGCCGGTATTCTTCACGTGGCAGACCGTCTCGGTGCCGTCCAGCTCCACCAGCGCGATGAAGCGGTTGGGGCGCGAGAGAAAGCGGCCCTGCACCACATTTTCGTACCGCATAGCCGCGCCTCCCCTGCTTTCGGAATAGAAACACAGTATAGCACAGACAATAGCGGATGGAAAGCATTTTCTTTCAGAGAAAAGTCGTTTCTCTATGGTTTGTGTATTCCGTCAATGAACCAAAAAATTTTTTAGGACTTCTTACAATTTTGCAGTTTTCGCCGTTTTCGGATTGCATTGCTACCAAATGTTTGGTACAATATGGGTAATCTATATTAGTATGGGAGGAGATCCAAACCATGCCTGAATATTCCAACCTGTTCGTCGTGCTGATGGGCCTGGGAACGGTGTTTGCCGGGCTGCTGTGCATCATCCTGCTGGTCACGCTGATGAGCTGGGTGTGCGCCCGCACCTCCGCGCCCAAGGCCGCACCCCAGGTGCCGGCGGCTCCCGCCGCCATGCCCGCACCTGGTGCCGTCACCCCCGCAATGATGGCCGCCGTTGCCGCCGCCATCGCCGAGGACATGGGGACCGATGTCTCCGCCATCCGTATCGTATCCATGAAGAAAGTGTAATGTGTGAGGAGGATTTCACCATGAAAAAGTACAGAGTCAATGTCAACGGCACCGTGTATGAAGTCGAGCTGGAGGAGATCACCGGCGCAGCTCCCGCTGCCCCCGTGGCCGCCCCTGCGGCTGCTCCCGCCCCCGCCGCAGCCCCTGCCGGCGGTGAAAAGGTCTGCGCTCCCATGCCCGGCAACATTCTGGCGGTGAACGTGTCCAGCGGCAGCGCCGTCAAGAAGGGCGACGTGCTGATGATCCTGGAGGCCATGAAGATGGAGAACGAGATCATGGCTCCCTGCGACGGCACCATCACCTCCGTGTCCGTGACCAAGGGCGCCGCCGTGGAGTCCGGCGCGCTGCTGTGCACCATCGGCTGATGCCGGAGGACTGCACATGGAAGCTATTGCCAATTTCTTTGTAAGCACCGGCTTTTACCAGTTTTTCCAGGGCGACAACTGGAAAAACGCCATCATGCTGCTCATTGCGGTCGTCCTGCTGTTCCTCGGCATTGTCAGAAAGTTCGAGCCGCTGCTGCTGGTACCGATCGCCTTCGGTATGCTGGTGACGAATCTGCCCGGCGCGGAGATGTTCCACGAGATCCTGTTCGCCGGCGGTCACGTCCACTGGGACCTGTTCGGCGGTGAGCCCGTCACGGCACAGTTTCTCTCCGAGATGCTGGCCAGCGGTGTATCCGCCGACGTGCTGCAGCCCTATGTGGACCAGCTGATGACCGCGGCGCAGACGCTGTTCAGCCCCGATGTCCTCCGTGACGTGATGGATCAGGTCGCCGCTAACGGCTCCGATGCCGTGGGCACCATCGCCAATCAGCTGGACGCTCTGGTGGTGGCCGAACAGTATGCCGCCAGCTACAGCGTCACCCTCAGTGATGTTACCGTCAGCGTGGGTCTGATCGACGTGCTGTACCTGGGCATCAAGCTGGGCATCTATCCCTGTCTCATCTTCATGGGCGTAGGCGCCATGACCGATTTCGGTCCCCTGATCGCCAACCCCAAGAGTCTGCTGCTGGGCGCAGCCGCCCAGCTGGGCATCTTCCTGACATACCTGGGCTGCCGCCTGCTGGGCTTCACCGGTGCGGAGGCCTCCTCTGTGGGTATCATCGGCGGCGCGGACGGCCCCACGGCCATCTTTGTCACCGCCATGCTGGCTCCGGCCCTGCTGGGTCCCATCGCCGTGTCGGCCTATTCCTACATGGCCCTGGTACCCGTCATCCAGCCGCCCATCATGAAGGCACTGACCACCAAGGAGGAGCGCCAGATCGTCATGAAGCCCCTGCGTGAGGTCAGCAAAAAGGAAAAGATCTTCTTCCCCATCGTGGTCACGGTATTTGTGGCCCTGCTGGTCCCCTCCGCCGCGCCGTTGATCGCCTGCCTGATGCTGGGCAATCTGGCCAAGGAGTGCGGCGTGCTGGATCGTCTCAGCAAGACCATGCAGAACGAGCTGATGAATATCGTCACCATCTTCCTGGGCATCAGCGTGGGTGCCACCGCCACCGGTGCCACCTTCCTCAGCCTCAAGACGCTGGGCATCATGCTCATGGGCGTGGTGGCCTTCGGCTGCGGCACCGCCGGCGGCGTGCTGCTTGCCAAGTTCATGAATTTGTTTCTCAAGGAGAAGATCAATCCCCTCATCGGCTCTGCCGGCGTGTCCGCTGTGCCTATGGCCGCCCGTGTCAGCCAGACGGTCGGCCAGAAGGAAAACCCCGGCAACTTCCTGCTGATGCACGCCATGGGCCCCAACGTGGCCGGCGTGATCGGCTCTGCCATCGCCGCGGGCGTGCTGATCTCCCTGTTCGGTTAATAGGAGGTAACTATGGAATTTCTGTCTAACAAGCCCCTGCTGATCACCGATACCATCCTCCGCGATGCCCACCAGTCCCAGGCGGCCACCCGCATGACCATCGAGGATATGCTTCCCGCACTGGAGCAGCTGGACGCCATCGGCTACTACTCTTTGGAGTGCTGGGGCGGCGCCACGTTCGATGCCTGTATGCGTTTCCTGAACGAGGACCCGTGGGAGCGTCTGCGTACCATTCGCAAGCACGTGAAGAACACGAAGCTGCAAATGCTCTTCCGCGGCCAGAACATCTTGGGCTACAAGCACTATGCCGACGATGTGGTAGACGCCTTCTGCGCCAAGTCCATCGAAAACGGCATCGACATCATCCGCATTTTTGACGCGCTGAACGATGTCCGTAACCTGGAGCAGGCCATCAAGTCCACCAAGAAATACGGCGGCCAGGTGGAGGCCACCCTCAGCTACACCATCTCCCCCATCCACAGCGAGGCCTACTTCGTCAAGCTGGCCAAGGAGCTGGAGCAGATGGGCGCCGACGCCATCTGCATCAAGGACATGGCCAACCTGCTGCTGCCCATGGAGGCCTACTCTCTGGTCAAGGCACTGAAGGAGACCGTCTCCGTCCCCATCCATCTGCACACCCACAACACCTCCGGCACCGGCGACATGACACTGCTGATGGCGGCCTACGCCGGTGTGGACATCGTGGACACCGCGCTGAGCCCCATGGCCAACGGCACCAGCCAGCCC
>DJPP01000151.1:5589-5856 GCA_002438575.1 Oscillospiraceae bacterium UBA6409
CCACTTCCGCAAGGTGGCCCAGCGTCTGCAGGACGCGGGCATTCTTGACCCCAAGGTCCTCCGCGTGGACACCAACACCCTGCTGTATCAGGTCCCCGGCGGTATGCTGTCCAACCTGATCTCCCAGCTGAAGCAGGCCGGCAAAGAGGATAAGTATTACGACGTGCTGGCGGAGATCCCCCGCGTCCGCAAGGACTTCGGCTATCCCCCGCTGGTCACGCCCTCCTCCCAGATCGTGGGCACTCAGGCCGTGATGAACGTCATCAT
>DJPP01000123.1:0-1452 GCA_002438575.1 Oscillospiraceae bacterium UBA6409
TATCAGTCCGCCGTAGACAGGTGCAGATGCTCGCCGCGCTGGTCCATGGGGATATACGCCTCGTGGGTGGTGACGGCACGGTAGGCCGGGCGCATGATCCGGTGGCAGGTGACCACCTCCTCGATTCGGTTGGCGCACCAGCCGGCGATACGGGCGGAGGCGAACAGCGGCGTGAACACCTCCTCGGGGATGCCCAGCATGGCATACACCAGGCCGGAGTACATATCCACGTTGGCGCACATGGGCGTGTCACTGTGCTTGCGCTCCATGACCATGGGCAGACCAAGCTCCTCCACCTTCTGCAGCAGGGCGAAGTCATCGGCATAACCCTTCAGCTCCGCCATACGCTGGGCGTACTTCTTCAGCAGCACGGCGCGGGGGTCAGACATGGTGTACACCGCGTGGCCCAGGCCGTAGATCTTGCCGGACCGATCCCCTGCCTGGCCGTCCAGCAGCTTGCTCAGATAGTCCTTGATGGAGCCGTCGTCATGGGGGTCCACGTTCTCCTTGATATAGCGGAACATCTCCATGACCTTGGCGTTGGCGCCGCCGTGGAGAGGTCCCTTCAGGGAGCCGACCGCCCCGGCGATGGCGCTGTAGGTGTCCGTACCGCTGGAGGACATGGCGCGGCAGACGAAGGTGGAGTTGTTGCCGCCGCCGTGCTCCGCGTGGACCATGAGCATCATGTCCAGCAGATGGGCCTCCTCATCGGTGTAGCTCTTGTCCGGGCGCATCATGCGGAGGAAGTTCTCCGCCGTGGACAGCTCCGGCACCGGGAAGTGGATGTGCAGGGAGTCGCCGTGGAAGTAGTGGCGCTGCACCGCGTAGGCGTTGGCCACAATAGACGGGAAGTAGCCGATGAGCTTAACGGACTGCAGCAGCATATTGTCGATGGAGGTGTTGTCCGGATCCGGATCGTAGGAGTACAGGCTCAGCACGCTGCGGGCCAGCTCATTCATGATATTGTGGCTGGGGTGCCGCATGATCATGCCCTCGGTAAAGCCCTCAGGCAGCTTACGGGCCTGGTTCATGATCTTGTCGAAATAGGCCAGCTCGCTCCTGGAGGGCAGATAGCCCATCAGCAGCAGGTAGGCCACCTCCTCGAAGCCGAAGGTCCCGGCCTTGCGGTGGGCCTCCACGATGTCGGTGAGCTCGATGCCGCGGTAGTACAGACGGCCGGGGGCGGGAACACGCTGGCCGTCCTGCATCAGATAGCCCTGGACGCTGCCCACCTTGGACACGCCCACCAGCACACCGGTGCCATCGTTATTCCGCAGGCCCAGCTTTATATCGCCCCGGTAGTGGTCCGGGCTGATGGCGTACTGCTCCCGGATGCTGCGGCTCAGAGGATTGGTATACTGTTTTAAAATCGTGGCGTCTTTCTCGGTCATGTCGGTTTCTCCTTTCGCCGCAGGGCGGTACGTTGTTTCATGGGTGATTATACGTCCGCCG
>DJPP01000123.1:1585-5538 GCA_002438575.1 Oscillospiraceae bacterium UBA6409
GATTTTCCTCTTGCATTTTCCCATCATCGTGCTATACTGACTACATGATTACACGGGCCGCCTGTGCCCGACACGCTGCTTTCCCGAAAGGAGTGCTATCTATGCTCAAGCTGCACAACTCCCCCGTCCTCTGGACCGGCGGCGCCGTGCATCCGGCTCCCGCCGGCGGCGAGGCCACGCGGGACAAGACCATGGCCTGCCGCATCCTCCGCGCCCATGACCGTGACAGCGGCGACGGCCTGCTGCACCTGACCTTCGACAGTCTCATCTCCCACGACATCACCTATGTGGGCGTCATCCAGACCGCCAAGGCCAGCGGTCTGAAGGAGTTTCCGGTGCCCTATGTGCTCACCAACTGTCACAACAGTCTGTGCGCCGTGGGCGGCACCATCAACGCCGACGACCACGCCTTCGGCCTGTCGGCGGCGGTGAAGTACGGCGGCGACTATGTGCCCGCGAATCAGGCCGTCATCCACCAGTACGCCCGGGAGCTGCTGGCCGGCTGCGGCAAAATGGTCCTCGGCTCCGACAGCCACACCCGCTACGGCGCGCTGGGCACGCTGGGCGTGGGCGAGGGCGGCGGCGAGATCGTCAAGCAGCTGCTGCGCAACACCTACGACCTGGCCGCGCCGCAGGTCATACTGGTGCACGTCACCGGCAAGCCCCGCCACGGCGTAGGCCCCCACGATGTGGCCATCGCCCTGTGCGGCGCCGTGTACAAAAACGGCTTTGTGAAGAACAAGGTGCTGGAATTCGTGGGTGACGGCATCGGCGGCCTTTCCATGGACTACCGTATCGGTATCGACGTCATGACCACCGAGACGGCCTGCCTGACCTCCATCTGGGAGACGGACAGCGCCGTGGCGGATTATCTGGCGCTCCACGGACGCGCCGGTGATTTCGCGCCCCTGCATCCGGAAAACGGCGCGTACTACGACGGGCTGATCGAGCTGGATCTGTCCGCCATCGAGCCCATGGCCGCGCTGCCCTTCCACCCCTCCGAGGCGGTGACGCTGCGGGAGCTGATCGCTGATCCCGGCGACGTGCTGCGGGAGGTGGAGAAGCGCGCCGCCGCCCAGTTCGGCGGCAAGGTGCAGCTGCACCTGACCGACAAGGTAAAGGACGGCAGGCTCCGGGTGGAGCAGGGCGTCATCGCCGGGTGCGCCGGCGGCCTGTACGACAACATCGCCGCGGCTGCCGCCATTCTGGACGGCTGCGACGTGGGCAGCGGGAACTTCGACTTCTCCGTGTATCCGCCCTCCGTTCCCGTGGAGCTGGAGCTGGTGGAAAACGGCGTGACCTCCCGGCTGCTGCGTTCGGGCGCCGTGTGCAAGCCCTGCTTCTGCGGCCCCTGCTTCGGCGCGGGCGACGTGCCCGCCAACGACGCCCTGTCCATCCGCCACACCACCCGCAACTTCCCCAACCGGGAGGGCTCCAAGCCCGGCGACGGCCAGCTGTCCGGTGTGATCCTCATGGACGCCCGCTCCATCGCCGCCACCGCCCGGAACCACGGCGTGCTCACTTCGGCGGCGGACGTGGATTACGACGAGCCCGCCTCTGTGGAGCGCCGGTTCGACGCCTCCGTGTACGACAAGCGGGTGTACCGGGGCTTCGGCCATCCCCAGCCGGACGCGCCGCTGCAATACGGCCCCAACATCGCGGAGTGGCCGGTCATCCCCGCCCTGCCCGACGATCTGCTTTTGCAGGTGGCCTCCGTCCTGCGGGATGAAGTCACCACCACCGACGAGCTGATCCCCTCCGGCGAGACGTCCTCCTACCGCTCCAACCCCATGAAGCTGGCGCAGTTCACCCTGTCCCGCCGCGACCCGGACTATGTGCCCCGCGCCAAGGCCACCGCCGCGCTGGAGACGCTCCGCGCCGCCGGACACGCCGGGGACGACGATACCCTGTCCGCCGCCCTGACAGCCCTGGGGCTGACGGCGGAGGACGCGCAGCGCCTGCACATCGGCTCCGTGCTGTTCGCCAACAAGCCCGGCGACGGCTCCGCCCGGGAGCAGGCGGCCTCCTGCCAGCGGGTGCTGGGCGGCAGCGCCAATATCTGCTACGAATTCGCCACCAAACGCTATCGCTCCAACTGCGTCAACTGGGGCATTCTGCCCTTCACGCTGGCGGCGGGCGACCCCTTTGACGGCGCGCCCGGCGACTTTATCTACGTCCCCCATGTCCGGGAGAAGCTGATCGCCGGTGACGAGGTATTCCCCGCTGTGCTGCTCCACGGCGACCAGACGCGGGACATGACCCTCTATCTGAAGAACACGGACGCTCAGGAGCGTGAGCTGCTGCTCCGGGGCTGTCTCATCAACTACTACGCAGCCAAAAACGAGGAACGCCATGGATAAGATCAGAATGCCCAACGCCATCGCCGAGCTGGACGGCGACGAGATGACCCATGTCCTGTGGGGCATGATAAAAAAAGAGCTGATAGAGCCGTTCGTGGAGCTGAACACGGAATATTACGACCTGTCCCTGCCCAACCGGGACAAGACGGAGGACGCCGTGACCCGTCAGGCCGCGGACGCCATCAAGCGGCTGAAGGTGGGCGTCAAGTGCGCCACCATCACGCCCAATTTCCAGCGGCAGGAGGAGTACGGCCTTCACCAGCTGTGGAAGTCCCCCAACGCCACCGTCCGGGCGGCGTTGGACGGCACTGTGTTCCGCGCACCCATCCTGCTCAGCCGCGTGAAGCCCGTTGTCACCTGCTGGGAAAAGCCCGTGACCATCGCCCGCCACGCCTACGGCGACCTGTACAAGGCGGTGGAATACCGGGTGCCCGGCGCGGCCAAGGCCGAGCTGGTGGTCACGGACGAGAACGGCGCGGAGCTCAGCCGCCAGACCGTGTACGATTTCAAGGGTCCCGGCGTGGTGCAGGCCATGCACAACCGGGATGACTCCATCCTCTCCTTCGCCCGCTGCTGCTTCACCTACGCCCTGTCCGTGAAGCAGGACGTGTGGTTCGGCGTCAAGGACACCATCTCCAAGGACTACGACCAGACGTTCAAGCTGCTGTTTCAGCAGGTCTATGACGAGGAATACAAGACCGCCTTTGAAGCGGCCGGGCTGCACTACCGCTACGGTCTGATCGACGACATCGCCGCCAAGGTCATCCGCAGCAGGGGCGGCATGGTCTGGGCGTGCAAGAACTACGACGGCGACGTGATGAGCGACCTTATCGCCGCCGCCTCCGGCTCCCTGCCCATGATGACCAGCGTGCTGGTGTCCCCGGACGGCTGCTTTGAGTACGAGGCCGCCCACGGCACCGTCACCGATCATTTCTACCGCTGGCGGCGGGGCGAGAAGGTTTCCACCAACCCGCTGGCCACCATGTTCGCCTGGGCGGGCGCCCTGCGCAAGCGGGGCGAGCTGGACGGCATCCCCGCGCTGGGTCACTTCGCCGACTGCCTGGAGCGGGCGGGACTGGATGTATTCGAGGCGGGACACTTCTCCGAGGATCTGGCCATGCTCTGCGACCCTGCCGACTATACCGACAGCCCCGACAACGACACGCTGATCGCCCTGATCCGCGCACGGCTGGAAACGCTGCTGACAGAGTAACATGACTGTGCCGCGGACAGGACGTCCGCGGCACTTTTCCCTACAGTCATATTGACATATCCCCTACACATCTGTATAATAAAACATAACCAAAAATACAGGGAGGTTCTATCACAGGATGGACACAGCCGGCAGCGACTCTTGCCCTGAACGAGATCAGAACAACAGAGAATGAAGTAAGACATGACCTGTGCGCGAGGCACACAGGCCGTGTCTTTTGCGCTTTTTATATCGCGCAAAAAGCGAGAGGAGGTGCTCCGCAAAAGCAGCGGAGCCCGGGAAAGGAGACAAAATTTGGATACCTCAATAGGTTGGTTATTGCTTTTACAGGTGGTGCTTATCGCCCTGAACGCCGTGTTCGCCTGCGCGGAGATCGCCGT
>DJPP01000123.1:5620-14288 GCA_002438575.1 Oscillospiraceae bacterium UBA6409
GCTGACGGCCCAGCCGGCCAGATTTCTGGCCACCATCCAGGTGGCCATCACCCTGGCGGGCTTTCTGGGCAGCGCCTTCGCGGCGGAGAACTTCTCCGACCCGCTGGTGGACTGGCTGGTGGGGCTGGGCGTGACGATCCCGTCCGCCACGCTGAACACGCTGGCGGTGATCCTGATCACGCTGATCCTGTCCTTCTTCACGCTGGTGTTCGGCGAGCTGGTGCCCAAGCGCATCGCCATGAAGCAGTCGGAGAAGGTGGCGCTGAATATCTCCGGGCTCATCACTGTCATCTCCAAGCTGTTCGCGCCCATCGTGTGGCTGCTGAGCGCGTCCACCAACGGCATACTGCGGCTGCTGGGCATTGATCCCAACGAGGCCGAGGAGCAGGTGGGCGAGGAGGACATCCGCATGATGGTGGACGCCAGCAGCGAGCACGGCGGCATCGACCACGAGGAAAAAGAGTTCATCCAGAACGTCTTTGAGTTCGACGACCTGACCGCCGAGGAGATCGCCACCCACCGCACGGACGTGGATCTGCTGTGGCTGGACGACACCATGGACGACTGGGCCGAGACCATCCACAACACGCGGCACACCCGCTACCCCGTGTGCGAAGACAGCGCGGACAATGTGGTAGGCATTCTGAACGCCAAGGAGTACTTCCGTCTGGCGGACAAAAGCCGGGAGAGCGTAATGGCCGGCGCCGTCCGCGCGCCGTACTTCGTGCCGGAGACCATCAAGGCCGACGCCCTGTTCCGCAACATGAAGCGCACCGGCAACCCGCTGGCCGTGGTGCTGGATGAGTACGGCGGCATGGTGGGCATCGTGACGCTGAACGACCTGGTGGAGGAGCTGGTGGGCGACCTGGGCAGCGACGACAGCAACATCCCGGACGATGATGAACCCCGCATCGAAAAGCGCGAGGACGGCTCCCTGGTCATCACCGGCAACGTGGAGCTGGACGACCTGGAGGACGCGCTGGGCATCGAGCTGGACCAGGAGGAGCACGACACCCTGACCGGCCTGGTGTTCGACGCGCTGGGCATGATACCAGACGACGGCCCGCAGGACATCACCCTGGAGGCCGAGGGGATGCGGATCCATGTGACCTCCATTCTGGACCACCAGGTGAATGCGGCGGAGGTAACGCTGCTGCCTCAAACAGAAGAAGCGGACGAGACGAAAGAATAAAAAAGCAAAAAGAAGCACCCGATCGGGTGCTTCTTTTTTGCCGCAGCTTACTCGCCCATGTACAGGTGGAAATACAGGGCATTCATACCGGTGCCGTCCAGCATGGCGATCATAACCGGACCGTCCTCCTGCTCAATGAAGCCGCCGGCATACTGGATATCGTTGCTCATCACGATATTGGCGATCATGCCATCCTCGGTAATGGTGTAGGTACCGTTGGTGGTGGTATCGGAACCCTCGCTCAGTATAACGGTGCTTTCATCCATGAAATCGAACTGATAGACATCGCCCAGCTGGCTCAGGACCTCAGCGGTCTGATCCTCTGTCATCTGCTTGCCCTGCACGTAGCCGCCGATAAAGGTCCAGCTGGTACCCGCCAGCTCGGGAGCCGCCACAAAGCGATCATTCAAAATCTCCATGATGGAATCGCCCTCACCGAGGGTAGTATCGCCAATGTTATCCTCCACCTGGGTATCATCGCCGCTGTTGGTGTCATCGGTGGCTGTGTCGCCGCAGGCCACCAGGCTCAGTGCCATGACCAGCGCCAGCAGGCAGACAAGAAACTTCTTCATTTTACTTTTCCTCCAAATTTCGTTTTCCTGCTCTCTCTTTCCCATCCCCCCTGGGATGGAAATATGGGGAGATCAGGTTTTATATAAGCCGCGTCGGCGGTTTATATCTCTTCGGGTGTCACACGGACACACTTACGCCCTCGCCCTCCAGATCGCTGCCGCACAGGTACCAATAGACGGCCCAGCTGCCGTCTTTGCCGCTTTCGCTGGAAAGCTCCGGCTCATCACCGCAGGCGGTGAGAGCCAGAGCCGTCAGCAGCGACAGCAGCAGCGCGCTCAGTCGCTTTATCTTTTGCATTGTCAGATCCCCAACAGCTGCTTTTTCTTGGCGGCGAATTCCTCCTCGGTGAGGACGCCCGCGTCCAGCAGCTCCTTATACTTTTTGATCTCCGCCACGGTGTCCGTCTGCGGCGGCGCAGCCTTGGCGGCAGCTACAGCCGCTGCGGCAGCAGCTGCGGCGGCGGCAGCCACGGCGGCATCATTGTTTGCCTGGGCGGCCGTACCGGCGGCATCGTCCCATGTCTCGCTGCCGTTTTCATCCATAATGTGCAGCAGTGCGGCAGCCAGCTCGTGCAGGCCGTTCACGGCGTCCTCGTACTCGTTGAGATACTCCGCCACGCTGGGATCGTAGCTGTCAAAATCGGGAGCACCGGCCTCCTCGCGGAAGCTGTGCCAGTAGGGATGCGCCAGCGTCAGCTCCACGGTGAACTTCTGCACCGGCGCCTTCATGTCGAAGGTGGGGCGGAAGCGAACGGGCCGGTGGTCGTCATCGTCCCGGTGCATACGGCGCTCCATGTCCTCCATGCGCTCGTACTCGTGTACGTCCATGTAGAACCGGTCGATGGCCGGCTGCATGGCGGCAGCTCTGTCGGCCACGTCGCTGCGGTGGCAGTACAGCACACCGCCTTTGCTCTCGAACAGCGGGCGGCCATCCTCCGTGATGCGGAAGGCCGTCAAATTCTCCGGCCCGAATACGAAGCCGTCGCCGGCACTGAAGCGCAGCAGACGATGGTCGGTATCCAGCACCAGCGTGCTGCTCAGGAAGCCGAAGCTCCGGCGCAGCGTCTCGGTAAACGCATCCCGCAGGGGCTTATTCTCGTCGTAGCAGGCCATGTACGCCTCCAGATCGGCTACACGCATACCATCCAGCGCACCGTTGGGCAGATCGATCTTCGCCGCGCACGCCTTGCACAGCGGCATATCCTCTACCTTGGTGGGCAGCAGCCGGGGTGTGGGCGCGCCGCAGAGGGGACAGAGCTTCTTATTATTGCTGAACAGACCCATGATATATACCTCCCGTGTCAGCGTCCGCTGTGCGGACGCTGATCGCATGACTGCGGTCAGTTGGCCTTGTGCTCCTGCTTGGGCTCGTTCTTGCCCGGGCCGGAAAACGCCTTGATCTCCACGCCGCCGCGGATGACCGCGCCCTTGACCACCGCCAGAGTGCCCGTCACCAGGCCGCCGCTGATCTGCGCCTTCTCCTCCAGGGTGGTGCCGCCGGTGATCTCCAGATCGCCGTTGACCTTACCGGCACACAGCAGCTCCTTGGCGCTGATGTTGCCCGTCACCTGAGAGTCCTCGCTGACGGTAACGGTGCCCGTGACCTTCACGTCGCCGGTCAGCGTACAGCCGATGAGGTTCAGGCTGCCGGCGGTGATATTGCTCTGGATGACCGAGCGCAGCGTCACCGTACCGGTGGTGATGATCTCGCCCTTGAATGCCCCGGCGATCTCCACATCGCCGTCGGAGCGCAGCGTGCCCTCCAGCGAAGTGCCCGCGGCCAGATAGCTGGCGGCCTTGGCCTTCACCGCAGGCTGTACCGGCGCCTGCACCGGCGCGGTCTTCACAGGCTCCGGCTTTGCGGCAGGCTTTTTGCCGCCGGCGGCCAGCACCTTGTCGTCCTCGCCGCCCACGCCGAACAGTTCAAACATCGTCCGCTTCATTTCATCACGCATAACAATACCCTCCCAATGGTTTTTGTTGCTTCTCTTTCCTGCTCATCTATATATGTACCCGGTCGGGGACCTCCGCGGCCTCCTCATAGCGGAAGCCCATCAGCCGCCCGGGAATATAGATCCATGGCCGGCGCAGTGTCTCGTTGTAGTTGCCGGCGGCCTGCCGGTAAATGCTCTCGCTGCGCCGCAGGACCTCCGCCACATCGGCGTCGCCCACAGCCTCTGCCGCCCGCTTTTCAAAGGCAGCCAGCTGGCACCTGGCGCTCTCCACCATGCTCCGGTGCTGACGCAGCAGACGGCGGACCTCCCAGAACCACAGGACGACAAGCGCTGAAGTGCTGGCGATCGCCACGAGCCAGATGATCCATTTCATACGCACACGCCCCTTTCCGCAGGGCACAGCAGTCCCTGCGGAGGATATCATAACAGATATAGGCGGGGCTGCGTCCGCGTATGCCGCGAAATGCACACACACGTCCGCGAAATGTAAAATTTGCGGTGACAACGCCCTTTTCTTGTGATAGAATAAAATCGTGTGAAGCACAAGAAAAGCACAAGGAGGCGGCGCCATGTATATCGCGGTATGTGATGATCAGATCGAGGAGCTGGAAAAGCTCACGGCGCTTTTGCAGGCCTGGCAGTCCGACCGGCGCTCCGATGTCCGCTTTCAGACCTTCCGCAGCGGCGGCCAGCTGCTGGACGCCGCCCGCGCCGAGCGCTTCACTCTGTACCTGCTGGACGTGCTGATGCCCGGCATGACCGGCATGGATGCCGCCCGGGAGATCCGTTCCTTCGACGCCGCGGCGGACATCATCTTTCTCACCACCTCCCCCGGCTTCGCCTACGAGAGCTACGGCGTCCGGGCGGCGGAATATCTGCTCAAGCCCATCAGCGCCAAGCTGCTCTATCCGGCGCTGGACAAGCTGTATCTGCGTGACCAGAAGCCGCAGGACGGTCTGACCGTCAAGTCCAACGGTATACTGGTGCGCCTGCCCTTTTCCCAGCTGAGCTATGTGGAGGTCAACGGCAAGCACCTGTTCTTCAACATGGCCGACGGCACTGTCTATGAGGTGGCGGCCTCCATGCGCGAGTATGAAGGGGCGCTGCTGGCCCGCCCGGAGTTCATGCGGGTCCATCGTTCCTACATCGTCAATATGCTCCAGGCCGAAAAGCTCTCCCCCGCCGGGGTCATCACCTTCAGCGGCCATAACGTACCCGTGTCCCGCCTGCTGTACGGCCAGCTGCAAAAGGACTATCTGGCGCTGCTGTTTTCCGGGAGGGACGCATAATATGTTCGATTTATCTATGCAGTCCGCGCTGGATATATTCTGCTATGTGCTGGTCCTGGTCTACGGGCTGACGCTCAGCGCGGATTTCTCCACCGGCGGCTATGTCTCCCGGCAGCAAAAGCGCCTGCTGGCGCTGCTGTGCCTGCTGTTTCTGCTGGTGCAGGGGCTGGGGCTGGTGCTTTTGGGCGAACGAACGGTAAAGCAGCTCTATCCGCTGATCATCCATGCGCCGCTGGTGCTTATTCTGATCCTGTTTATGAAAAAATCGGTGGGCGTAGCCATTGTCAGCACCTGCACCGCCTATCTGTGCTGCCAGCCGCCCCGCTGGGGACGCATCGCCGTGGAGGCGCTGACGCAGAGCACGCTGGCCGCCGAGCTGGTCTATATCCTGCTGATGCCGGTGATGTATTATCTCCTGCGCCGCTTTTTCGTGGCCGCGGCCTATAACGCCATGACCTCCTCACCGGCAGCGCTGCTGCTGTTCGGCAGCCTGCCCGTCACCTATTATATTTTCGACTACGCCACCACGATCTACTCCGATGCGCTCTATTCCGGCATTCAGGCGCTGAATGAATTTCTGCCCACGGTGCTGGTGACGTTCTATGTATTGTTTCTGCCCGCCTTTCACCTACAGTCGCAGCGGCGCGCCGACGCGGAGATGCAGCGCTCCATGCTGGAGGCGGAGCTGGAGCAGTCCCAGTCGGAGATGGACTCCCTCCACCGGCTGGAGACGCAGACCGCCGTCTATCAGCACGATATGCGCCACCACCTGAATATGCTGGACGGTCTGCTGTCCGCGGGGCGGCCGGACGAGGCGGCGGCGTATATCAAAAAGGTCCAGGCGGATATCGAGGCCATCACGCCCCGCCGCTTCTGTGAAAACCAGCTGGTGAACCTGCTGTGCTCCTCCTTCACCGATAAGGCCCAGCGGCAGGGCACCGTGCTGACCGTGGACGCCTCGCTGCCCAACAGCCTGGCCATTTCGGACACGGAGCTGTGCTCCCTGCTGAGCAACGGTCTGGAAAACGCCCTGCACGCCGTGGCGGATCTGCCCGCCGACCGGAAGCAGGTCTCCCTGTACTGCGGTGTGCGGCAGAACAAGCTTCTCATTGAGATACGCAATCCCTGCGCCGATCCGGTGCCCATGCGGGACGGCCTGCCTGTCAGTGACCGGGAGGGACACGGCTACGGCTGCCGCAGCATCCGGGCCATCGCCCAGCGCAACGGCGGGCTGTGCGTGTTCTCCGCCCAGCAGGGCCAATTTCTGCTGCAGGTCATGCTTCCGGTGCTGGAAGCGCAATAAGCGAAGGGCCGCCGGAGGGCGGCCCTTTTTTGCCGCGCGCTATCCGCAAGGTACTATCACGCTTTTGCCAAACGCCAACCTTTCCCGGCTTGTTTTTCTGTCGTTCTTATGATATAGTGATATCGAATATACGCCCACACGGGTCTAAAGGAGAGATACACTATGGCGACATTTACCGTGAACGGCAAGTCCGTCACTGTGGAAAAGAACCAGAAGCTCATCCGCTTCCTGCGGGACGAGCTGCGCCTGACCTCCGTAAAGGACGGATGCAGCGAGGGTGCCTGCGGCACCTGCCACGTCCTCATCGACGGCAAGCCCACCAAGGCCTGCATCCCCCAGACGGACAAGCTGGAGGGCAAGACCATCCTCACGGTGGAGGGGCTCAGCGACTGGGAAAAGCAGGTCTACACCTTCGCCTTCGGCGAGGCCGGCGCGGTGCAGTGCGGCTTCTGCATTCCCGGCATGGTCATCTCCGCCAAGGGGCTGCTGGATGTGAACCCCGATCCCACCCGCGAGGAGGCCGCCTTCGCCATCCGCAACAATATCTGCCGCTGCACCGGTTATGTGAAGATCATCGACGGCATCCTGCTGGCGGCTAAGATATTCCGCGAGGGCAAGCTGCCCGCCCCCTCCGCCGACGACTGGCAGATGGGCAGCCGCGTCCACCGACTGGACGTGGAGGAAAAAGTCCTGGGCTATGGCCAGTATCCCGACGACATTTATGTGGACGGTATGTGCTACGGCGGCGCGGTCCGCAGCCAGTACGCCCGCGCCCGCGTTCTCTCCATCGACACCAGCGAGGCCGAGGCGCTGCCCGGCGTGATCTGCGTGGCCACGCAGAAGGATATCCCCGGCAAGGTCAACGTGGGCCACCTGAAGAAGGACCAGCCCACCCTCATCGGCGTGGGCGAGCTGGTACACTATCTGGGCGACAGCGTGGCGCTGATCTGCGCCGTGGATCAGGAGACGGTAGAGGCCGCCAAAAAGCTGGTGAAGGTGGAATACGAGGTCCTGCCCGCCGTCCATGACCCCGTGGAGGCCGCCGCCCCCGGCGCTCCCCTGGTATTTGACGAGGAGGAGAGCAACGTGCAGGCCTACAAGCACGTCTCCCGCGGCGATGCCGAGGGTGCCATCAAAAATGCCAGATACGTGCTCACCGAGCATTTCTCCACCCCGTGGACGGAGCACGCCTTCCTTGAGCCGGAGTGCTGCGTGGCGCTGCCGCTGGACAACGGCGGCGTAAAGCTGCTGACCACGGACCAGAGCTCCCACACCACCATGCACGAGTGCGCGGCCATGCTGGGCGTGGACTATGACCACTGCCAGGTACAGAACTGCCTGGTGGGCGGCGGCTTCGGCGGCAAGGAGGATATGTCCGTGCAGCACCACGCGGCGCTGCTGTGCTATCTGACAAAGCGCCCCGTCAAGTTCAAGCTCAGCCGTCAGGAGTCCATCCTTGTCCACCCCAAGCGCCACAGCTTCGAGATGGACTTCACTATGGGCTGCGACGAAAACGGCATCATTCAGGGCGTGAAGGCCAGCGTGGTGTCCGACACCGGCGCGTTTGCCTCTCTGGGCGGCCCCGTGCTGGAGCGCGCCTGCACCCACGCCGCCGGCCCCTACGCCTACGAGAACTTCGAGATCGAGGGCCGCGCCTACTACACCAACAATCCCCCTGCCGGCGCCTTCCGGGGCTTCGGCGTCACCCAGACCTGCTTCTGTACCGAGACGCTGCTGAACCAGATGGCCGACCTGGTGGGCATCTCCCCCTGGGAGATCCGCTACCGCAACGCCATCCGCCCCGGCGGCGTGCTGCCCAACGGCCAGATCGTGGACGACTCCACCGGCCTTGTGGAGACACTGGAGGCCATCAAGCCCGCCTATGACGAGGCGGTGAAAAACGGCGACCCGGTGGGCATCGCCTGCGCCATGAAGAACGCCGGCGTGGGCGTGGGCATCCCCGACTGGGGCCGCTGCAAGCTCATCGTGGAGAACGATGCCAGAGTACACATCTACTCCGGCGCCAGTTGCATCGGCCAGGGCCTGGGCACCGTGCTGGTGCAGGTGGTGGTCACCAATACCGGGCTGCACCGTGACGATATCGTCTACGAGCGCAGCAACACCTGGATCGCCCCCGACTCCGGCGACACCTCCGGCTCCCGCCAGACCCTTGTCACCGGCGAGGCCACCCGCCGCGCCTGCGAAAAGCTGAAGGCGGAACTGGACGCCGGCAAATCCCTTGCCGACCTGAAGGGCACGGAGTTCTATGGCGAGTATCTGGCCAAGACCGACCCGCTGGGCGCCGACGTGCCCAACCCCGTCAGCCACGTGGCCTACGGCTACGCCACCCAGATGTG
>DJPP01000123.1:14441-16682 GCA_002438575.1 Oscillospiraceae bacterium UBA6409
CCCACCGCCAAATACGGTATGCTGGGTCTGTTCCGTGCCAACCAGATCCCCCCGGAGATCCAGGCCATCGTGGTGGAGAAGCCCGGCCTGAATGTGGCCGGCGGTGCCATCGGCATCGGCGAGATCACCTCCATCCCTACCGCCCCTGCCATCGCGGACGCCTATTACCGCCTCACCGGCGAACGGGAATTCAGCCTGCCGCTGAAGAACACCCCCTACGCCCCCAAGAAATAAACGCAAAAGAGCACCCGAAAGGGTGCTTTTTGCGGCGGAAATTGACATTTTCCCGTTATGGTGCTACTATATTCGCGTGGGAGAGATACTGCACCACAAAACAAGACAGGCGGTTATGGCTCACACCACCCGGAAGGGAGGTGACAGTATGCCATTGACGATCACATTCCATGCATTTGGATATGTCTTCACCATTCGCGTGAAACGCGAAAACCGCCACTCGGCAAAGTGACGGTTTTCTTGATTTAACTTCATCCAAAACCGGAGCCTAACCGCTTGTCGCAGTATCTCTCCTGCTTTTATTATACCCTGCCGCCGTGTTTTGTCAAGCGGTGGATTTATATTTCCCTGTCTGCGAGACGCGCCAGCGCCTCCACCGTGTCCACGTCCCGCAGCTCCGCCGCGGACGTCTCATACAGCAGCAGCTCGTCCGGGTGCGCGCGGATGACCGCGCTGCCGCCCACGTCGCCCTCCAGCGCCAGCAGCTCCGGGAAGAACCGCCGGGGAAAGATGCACGGGTTGCCCCGCACGCCGTTATGGGCCAGGCCCACGATATGGTCCGGATGCGTCCGGAAATATTCAAGCTCCTGCCGCACCGTCTCCTTCTCCAGAAGCGGCTGGTCCGCCACCTGATACAAAATAGCGCCGCAGCCCGCCATGGCCTCGGTGCCCAGACGCACCGTGCGGCTCAGGCCGTCCTCCGGACGGTCGTTCCGCACCACCGTGAAGCCGAATTCCTCTGCCAGCGCCGCGGCGGCATCGTACTGCGTCACCACCGTCACCTGCGCGAATTCCTCCGCCGGCACCGCCTCCAGCGAACGGCGCAGCAGCGTTTTTCCGTCCACCTCCGCCTCCAGCTTATTGCGCCCGAAGCGGCTGCCGCTGCCCGCCGCCATCACCAGGCAGCCGATCCGCAGCTCTGCCATGCAAATCACCCTCTTCCGTGTGTTCCAGTGTATCAGCTTCAGTATGCCCCGTCAAGCTTCGCCGTATCGTTATTCCGAAAATAAAATCACGCTTTCGCTGTACATTTCCCCTGTCCCGTGCTATAATTTTCGTGAATATGTATCATTAGCAAAAAATATAGACAACATTTCCAAGTTTTGCAACAGGAGGCTGCCTACTATGAGTAAGGTGGGAAAGAGCGAGATCCGTGTGGACGCCTTTGACAAGGCCACCGGGCGGACAAAATACTACGAGGACCGTATGCCTGCGGGCGCGCTGTATGCCCGCATCAAGCACGCCACTATCGCCCACGGCTGCGTCAAGTCCATTGACACGTCCGCGGCGGAGGCGATCGAGGGCGTGGTGAAGGTGCTGACCTGCTTCGACGTGCCGGAGCACTGCTTCCCCACGGCGGGTCATCCCTGGTCCATGGATCCCGGCCATCAGGACGTGGCCGACCGCAACCTGCTGAACCGCCATGTGCGCTACTACGGCGATGATATCGCCGTGGTCATCGCCGAGGATGAGGTGTCCGCCATGCAGGGCGTCCGCGCCCTGAAGGTGGAGTACGAGGAGCTGCCCTTCGTGCTGGACGTGCAGAAGGCCATGGCGCCCGGTGCGCCCCAGCTCCACGAGGGATATCCCAACAACATCCTCAAGCACTCCGACATCCGCAAGGGCGACTATCAGGCCGCCATTCAGGAGCCGGGACTCATCAAGGTGGAGGGCTGGTACGACACGCCTACCGTGCAGCACAGCCACATCGAGAACCACGGCTGCTTTGCCTATGAGGAAAACGGCCGTATCGTCGTGGTGGCGTCCACCCAGATCCCCCACATCATCCGCCGCATCGTGGGCCAGGCCCTGGGCCGTCCCTGGGCGGACATTCAGATCATCAAGCCCTACATCGGCGGCGGCTTCGGCAATAAGCAGGACGCCCTGTATGAGCCCCTGTGCGCCTGGTGCACCACCCAGGTGGGCGGCCGCTGCGTCCGTATCGACTGTACCCGTGAGGAGACGTTCGTCTCCAACCGCGTGCGCCACGCCATCCGCTTCCACATC
>DJPP01000110.1 GCA_002438575.1 Oscillospiraceae bacterium UBA6409
AAAACCTCCCCGCCGCCATTCAGTTGGTCCGCTGAGGGCCAAAACAAGTTGAAAAGACCCGCCATCGGCGGGTCTTTTTCTATACGATTTGCAATTATGCGGTGAAAATATACGGACCGCTATCAGAAGGATACCATCTCCGGGTCAGGCTTTGTGGTGGCGGCGATGGAGGTGACGTACAGCACAGGGCCCTCACCCTGATAGGCCTCACAGGCCTCCTTCTTCACCGTGGCGTGTATCTTCACCCACTGCTTGTCCCTGTACTGCTCCAGGCCCTCGCCGCGGCACACAAGGGCAAGGAACTGCATATCCTTGTCGCAGCACACCATGGCGAAACGTCCCGGGCAGTGCACGCCCTTGAACTTTTTGGAGTGGCACATCAGCGCCTTGAAGGACACCTCCACGCCCTCGTAGCGTCCCGGGTTGTCCATCATGTCTACATACCAGATGCCGTAGTCCTCGTCCGGCACCTCCAGCTTGCCGCCGGTCAGGTCGAAGGGCGACATCTCCGGCGTGACGTACTCCTCGCTGGTGCCGTCCTCGTTTTCCAGGTAGATATCCGCCCGGCGGTTGGCCATCCGCAGGTTGCGGCTGCGAAGCTGGGCGCGCAGCTGCTCATTGCAGCGGTTGAAGATCAGCATATCGCAGTTGGTGATCTTCTCCATCATCAGCTGCCCCATGTTCTTCAGATACATCTCGAAGGTCGTGGCGTCCACCAGGCACATGATCTGGTACAGGATCCAGTTGGCGGGCAGCCCCTCGCGGTACAGCTTTTCCATGCTCCACATACCGTTGTACTCCACAATGACCTGCTTGGGCCGGTATTGCTTCTCCAGCTTCTTCAGAAAGTCAGGCGTCAGCTGGTCCTCGTCCTCCACGGTATAGGTAAATACGTTGCCCAGCACCTTGGGATCGTAGCCGTTCTCACCCTCCTCGCAGCACAGCAGCAGCGTCCGGTCCTCGGCGGCGAAGCCGTCCCGCAGTATGCCGTTGATGAACTCGGTCTTGCCGGCGTCCAAAAATCCGGCAATAAGATAGACAGGAATATCCATGCCAGCCACTCCTTACAGCCCGAACAGCTGAGAGAGCTTATCCTCTTTCAGCTGGGAGCCGATCACGCAGATACGGCCGGTGTAATCCGCCGGACCGCGGCGTACCTGATGCTCCTCCGGCACGAAGTCGTAGTGCAGCCACGCTCCGCCATCGTCGGCAGCCACGATACCCTTGGCCCGCAGGATCGCGCCGTATTCGCCGCTGTCCAGCGCCGTCAGGATGCGCTCCAGCTCCTCCTCGGTGAAGGGCTTTACCGTCTCAGCGCCCCAGCTGACGAACACCTCGTCGGCGTGATGATGGTGATGGTGGCAGCCGCACTCCGGATCGTCGCACTCCTCGCCGTCGTGGTGGTGATGGTGGTGCTCATGCTCGTCATGGTCGTGGTCGTGCTCGTGGTGATGATGGTGCTCGTGCTCGTCCTCATCGTCCTCGTCGTGATGATGGTGGCAGCAGTGGTCGTGGTCATCGTCGTCATCGTGGTCATGGTGATGGCAGCAGTGTTCATGGTCGTGCTCGTCCTCGTCATCATGGTGATGGTGGTGATGATGCTCCTCCTCGTCCGCCTCGTGCTCGGCGCGCATCTTCGCCAGCAGCTCGTCCGCCAGCGACACCTTCTCGATGGCGCTGAGGATGGTCATGCCGTCCAGCGCGTCCCACGGGGTGGTCAGGATGGCCGCGGTGGGGTTCTTCTCCCGCAGCAGCGCCACCGCCGCCTCCAGCTTCTCCTGGCTCAGCCGCTGGGTGCGGGAGAGGATGATGGTGCCGGCGGATTCGATCTGGTTGTTGTAGAACTCACCGAAGTTCTTCATGTACACCTTGACCTTCGTGGCGTCCGCTACAGTCACAAAGCTGTTCAGCTTCATGTCCGGTACGTCCTTCACGGTGTTCTCCACCGCCACGATCACGTCGCTGAGCTTGCCCACGCCGCTTGGCTCGATGAGGATGCGGTCGGGGTGGAACTGCTCATGTACGTCCTTCAGCGCCTTGTTGAAGTCGCCCACCAGGGAGCAGCAGATGCACCCGGAGGACATTTCACTGATCTGCACGCCGGAGTCCTTCAGAAATCCGCCGTCAATGCTGATCTCGCCGAACTCGTTTTCGATCAGTACCAGCTTCTCGCCGGGGAAGGCCTCGGCCAGCAGCTTCTTGATAAGGGTCGTTTTGCCTGCGCCCAAAAATCCGGAAACGATGTCGATCTTTGTCATAGTAAAAACCTTCTTTTCTCTGCCGCCCGCTGCGGCGTAAATTTTGTTCCGCGCCCCGCGTCCGCCGTTTGGTGGACGAAGGGGGGGCCGGGAACGTTTTTCACCTATATAATATCCCATTTTTTGAAAAATGCAAGTCCCGCCGTTAAAAACCGCGCGGCGGACACACGATGTCCGCCGCGCTTTTGTCATTCGCCGATCCGGTTCAGGATCAGCTGACTGAGCGACGCCGCCAGCGCCCGGTCGTACCGCCGCGTCTCCGCGGCGCCGTCCGTCTGCCCGTCCTCATCCGCCCGGCCGCCGTTCAGGTCATCTTCGGCGCTGCCGGTGTCCGTACCGTTGGTGTCCGGCTGCGTGGTGATGCTGCCGTTGGGCGTGGTGTCCGGCGCGGTGCCGTTTGTCTTGTCGTCTGCCGCGCCGCAGGCCGCCAGCGTCACCGCCAGCATCACCGCCGCCGCCAGTGCAGCGAGTCGATCTGTCATATCTTTTTTCCTCCTTTTCCCATGTGCGCCGGCTGGCCCGCGCAAAACACGCGCACACGCGCGGAGAACAGCCGCCGCCAAACGTAGGTTTTGCCGCGGGCGGTTTTATAGCCCCGACACTTTTTGCCTTTTGCATCATTTGCACAGGAGAAACCGCATCTTTTGCGGCGGAAGTATTGCATTTCCCGAAAAACCATGATATGATTTCTTCTAACTCAGAGATGGGTAAATGTTTGATTATGAACCGTGCAATTTGCTTAGGGTACCATCGATTGACAAGAGCAAACACGCCTGACAGCGTGTCTTTCCGGCGCTTTTTGCCCTTTTCGTCTTGGCGGGCGTCAGCCTCGCTCCAAAGGAACGTCGCTCGGCAGCATCGGCGAGAATATGCCGACTCAGCCCGCCTGCATCTCAAAAGCCAAAAATCACTCGAAAATACATCGCTGGCAGGTGC
>DJPP01000108.1 GCA_002438575.1 Oscillospiraceae bacterium UBA6409
CTGCCCGGCGAGGTCAACGAGGAGGTCCGCGCCAAGGCGGGCATCGCGCCCGAGGACGTCATCACCTGCCGTCCCGCCGATTTGCTGGAGCCAGAGCTGGAGAAGTACCGCGAGGAGTTCAAGGATCTGGCCAGATCCGACGAGGACGTGCTGAGCCTGGCACTGTTCCCCCAGGTGGCGCCCAAGTTCATCGAGAAGCGCGACCACCCCGCTGCCGAAGTGCCCGCAGCGCCTGCGGCCGCCCCCGCCAAGCCCGCCGACGACAATGCCGTCCGCGAGCTGTATGTGGAGTGGAAAAACTGACAGTTCTTCTTTCCTTTCCCGCAGAGAGCCGGAAAAGCCCCCGCTTTTCCGGCTCTCTCCCTGATTTCAAAGAAATCCTGTTCTTTTTGCAAAAAAAGCTTGCAATATCGGTACACATCGACTATAATAGCACCGTTGACAGGATATGCACCTTTAGCTCAGTTGGTAGAGCACCTGACTCTTAATCAGGGTGTCCAGGGTTCGAGTCCCTGAAGGTGTACCAGTAATAGCAGATCACCGACCCGACCGCCGGTGATTTTCTATACGGCCCGTTGGTCAAGTGGTTAAGACAGAGGCCTCTCACGCCTTTAACATCGGTTCGAATCCGGTACGGGTCACCAAGTTCAAACTCCACCGTTTGGTGGGATGATTTAGCTCCATCTTCACGATGGAGCTACTTTTTTCGATAGGAGGCCCCCATGGCAAAGCAATCCATCCGTCTCTCCGACCATTTCACGTACGGCAAGCTGCTGCGCTTCACGCTTCCCTCCATCTGCATGATGGTCTTCACGTCCATCTACGGCGTGGTGGACGGCCTGTTCGTCTCCAACTTTGTGGGCAAGACGCCCTTTGCCGCCGTAAACCTGGTCATGCCCTTCGTGATGATCCTGGGCGGCATGGGCTTTATGATCGGCACCGGCGGCACCGCCCTGGTGTCCAAGCTGCTGGGCGAGGGCAAGACGGACGAAGCCCACCGCACCTTCTCCATGCTGGTACTGTTCACGCTGCTGTTGGGCGCGGTGCTGTCCGCCGTGGGCATCCTCACCATGCCCGCCGTCGCCCGTCTGCTGGGCGCGTCTGACGCCATGATGGCCGACTGCATTCTCTATGGCCGCATCGTCACCGGCTTCACCTTCGCCTTCATGCTGCAAAATGTGTTCCAGAGCTTCTTCATCGCCGCCGAAAAGCCCCGCCTGGGCCTGACGGTCACCGTGGCCGCCGGCGTCACCAACATGGTACTGGACGCGCTCTTCATCGCCGTTTTCGACTGGGGCGTGGCCGGCGCAGCCATCGCCACCGGCCTGAGCCAGTGCGTGGGCGGCGTACTGCCCCTGATCTACTTCCTGCGGCCCAACACCAGCCTGCTGCGCCTGCGGCCCGCCGCCCTGCGTCTGCACCCCATCCTCCAGTCCTGCGGCAACGGCTCCTCCGAGCTGATGAGCAACATCTCCTCCTCCCTGGTGGGTATGCTCTACAATTTCCAGCTCATGCGCCTGATCGGCGAGGACGGCGTCTCCGCCTATGGCGTGCTGATGTACGTCCAGTTCATCTTCGTAGCCATCTTCATCGGCTACTCCATCGGCTGCGCGCCGGTAGTCAGCTTCCACTACGGCGCGCAGCACCACAGTGAGCTGAAAAACCTCCTGCGGAAAAGCGCCCTGCTGATGGCCATCGGCGGCGTGACCCTGACGATCCTGGCCCGCGTGCTGGCCTCCCCTCTGGCCAAACTGTTTGTCGGCTACGATGCCGGCCTCTACGCCCTGACCACCCATGCCTTCCGGCTGTTCTGCTGGTCCTTCCTGCTGGCGGGCTTCAACATCTTCGCCTCCGGCTTCTTCACCGCCCTGAACAACGGTGCCATCTCCGCCGCCATCTCCTTCCTGCGGACGCTGGTGTTCCAGGCCGGCTCCGTCATCGTCCTGCCCATACTTCTGGGCGTGGACGGCATCTGGTGGGCCATCACCGCCGCCGAGATCTTTGCCTTTCTCATCTCCTGCGTCTTTTTGGTGCTCAAGCGGAACAAATACCACTATATGTGAGCGTTTTCCCCTTGCAATCGGATAAACATAGTGTTATACTATGTTTACTAATACAAGGGAGGTCTTCCCATGCTCGTATCAACCAAAGGCCGCTACGCCCTCCGGGTCATGCTGGAGCTGGCCCAGGACGACAGCGCCGCCTATCTCCCCCTGCCCGCCATTGCCGAACGGCAGGGTATCTCCGAAAAATATCTGGAGAGCATCATCTCCGTGCTGTCCAAGGCCGGCCTGGTGGACGGTCTGCGGGGCAAGGGCGGCGGCTACCGCCTGAACCGCCCCGCCGCCGACTATTCCGTGGGCCAGATCCTGCGGCTGACCGAGGGCTCTCTGGCTCCCGTCACCTGCCTGGAGGGCGACGAGAATACCTGCCCCCGTGCCGGTCACTGCACCACGCTCCCCATGTGGGAAAAGCTGGACGCCCTCATCAACGACTATCTGGACAGCGTCTCCCTGGCCGACCTGCTGACCCAGACCGACGGCAACGCCCTCTGAGATCACACCGAAAAAACTCCCGGACCCTGTGGTCCGGGAGTTTTTTATTTTTCCGATCCGGCTCAGCCCTTGTGCTCCGTCTTGGCCGTATCCGTCTTGCTGGCAGCATCGGTCTTACTGGCGGCAGCATCCTCCACCGCGGAGATGTCCGCGGCAGCGGCTGCGGCATCTGCCGCCGTCTTGTCCTGGATGCGGTCCGCCGGGATACCGGCAGCCTCGGCCTCACCGCGGGTCATGGTGATAGGCGCGGCGGAGTCCTCCACCAGCTTCGCCATCAGCAGATAGCGGTGATGATCGTCGCCGTTCTTGCACACGGACAGCACCACCACCTTGTCGCCCGCCTGGGGCAGGTTGGTCTTGTCCACGTTCACGCAGCCCTCGGCGCTGTAAAAGGCGTTCTGGTTGGTGTCACTCTTGTACTTGGGATCGTCGGCCGCCTTGCCCAGCGCCTCAAAGAACGCGTTGAACACCTGCTCGTCCTTGAAGTCGTGGTAATACAGGATGTGGCTGGTATCATAGGGGATGCAGGCGAAGAACTTATACGTCAGCTGACGGCCCGGCTGATAGATGTACATAACGGCGTTGTCGTCGAACTTCAGCGTCTCGCCGTAGCTCTGCAGGCCGCCGAACATGGTCCGGTTGGCCATGTTGTGGCCATAGATCACCGTCACGGGATCGCTCAGGTCGGCCTTGTTGTAATAGGACTGGATATACAGAGAACCCGCCTTGTTGGTCACACCGTCCAGGTCGCGGTTCAGGTAGTAGTCGTCGTCATACCCGGTGCTGCTCTTGGTGGACTTGGGGCTCTGCGCCAGATAGTGGCCCTTGCTGATGGCACACTGGGTGGCATTGGGCACTTGAATGAACCCGAACACGTCCGGGTACTTCTCCTCGTCAAAGCTGATGCCGTCCGGCAGCTCGATGGGCTCCGGCTCCACGATGACCTCCTCGTCCTTGGGGTCCACCTCCGGCTCCTTCTGCTCTCCGCAGCCCGCCAGCACGGCGGAGCCCAGCGTCAGCAGCGCCATCACAAGCGCCATTCGGCGTAAAAAGTGCTTTTTCATCTTCTCCATTGCTGCTCCTTCCCGCGGCCCTCTCTTCCTCTCGAGCCGCTGCGGCGTGTGTCCGCCGCGTCGCAATATACTTTAATATGATACCATACAGCGTCCCTGATTGCAAGCACTTTTCCCCTATCCGACCCTTATGCCAGCGTCATGCCGTACTGGCCCAGCAGCTTCTCGAACCGCTGCCGCTGCACCGGTGTCATGCGGGCCGTATACTGCGCCGCCAGCGCCTGGGCCAGGTCGCCGTTGCCCCGCTTCAGATAGTTCCCCACGGCCCGCTGCAAACTCTCCGCCGCCGTAGAGCTCAGGCTCTCGCTCCTGCTGCCGGTATCTCCACTATCTGTAAGACGGACGCCGGAGGCGGAAAGTTTCCTCTCCTGCTCCGCTTTGTCGGAAAAATGTGCCAGCAGCGCCTGATACAGCTTCTGATCCCTGTCGCCCGCGCTCTCATACTCATCCTGCGCCGCCGCCAGCAGCTTTTCCCACTCCTTGCGGCTGTCCTGCCAGCGCTGGTACTCGTTCTTCTCCTGCTGGGTCAGCAGGTCGTACTGCGTCTCCAGCGCCTGCCCCTCTTGACGGTACTCCGCCAGCGCCGCCTGCCGCAGCTCCGGCACCAGCGCCGCCAGCTCCTGCAAATACCCGTTGTACGCCTGCTGTCCCGCCGTCTGCGCATAGCTGGAGCCGTACCCGCCGGTCAGCGCCGCCGCCTTGCCCAGCGTGTCCTCCATGGCCGCCGCGCCGCGGGCGGCATACAGTCTGGCATACCGCTGGTACCACTCGTCCTCCTCCGGATCGTAGTCGAAGGCATCACGCCCCGCGATCTGGTCATACAGCGCCTGCAAACGCTCCTCGAACCGGGACCGGTACGCCTCCGGCTCCAGCGCCGCCACACTGTCCCGGTACGCCTGCGCCGCCGTCACCTCGTCCGACGGCGTATAGCCCCTCTCCAGCTCCTGCAGGCGCCGCGCCGTGCCCGCCGTGACCTCCGCCCTGGGTGCCGCCGCCTCTGCTGCCGCGGCGGCCTGCGCCGCCTGCTCCGCCGCCGTAGGCGCGGACAGCAGGCTCCCCCACGTCTCGTCGCCGGCAATGCCGTCCACCATCGTCAGTCCGTTCTTCTTCTGATAGTCCCGTACCGCGGCTCTCGTCTTCTTGCCGAAGATACTGTCCTCGTCCAGGCTGTACCCCCGCTTGTTCAATTCATTCTGCAGCTGCCGCACCGCGCTGCCCTGTGAACCGTATGCCACCATCGTATACGTCGATGCCATGCCTCTCTCCTCCTCGTCATGTCGTGCGCCGCCAGCCATACACGCCGGCGATGCCTGTCTCCACGCTCTCCCACGCTGCGCCTGCCGGTGTCTCCGGCGCCGCAGGGCTGTCTGTCAGGCGCACGCTGCCCACCGGGAACAGCATCGCCTCCACTGTCTGTCCGTTCACCGTCAGCGCACCGGATACCGCCACGTCCCCGTAAAACACCGCCGGCCACACGCACTCCAGCGCCTCCTGCTCCGCATATTTGCCGAAAGCCGCACCCTTTCCGCCGGCGCGCAGATGCAGCGTCACCCGGCTGGTGGCCGCCGTATACCGCACCACCCGCACGTTGCCCACCGTATCCTCTGCGCTCAGCTCCACCTCATAGGAGGTCCCGCCGTCCAGTCCGCCGCCCAGCAGCTGCTCTACCCCCGGCAATAATGTCACATAGCCGTTCCACGCGCCGCCCATAGGCCGGAAGCGCGCCCGCAGGACCACCGTATTGTGCCCCTGCACATCGGCGCACTGTGCCGCGCACTTCACCTTCAGATACGCCCCGTCGTCCTTCTCTGTGCCGTCCGCGGCGCACCGTGCTGCCATAGACGCCGTGATGGCCGGCGGATAGTACGCCGCTACCGTCACTGCCTCGCCTGTCACCGTCACCGACCGTCCCCGGCTGTCCGTCACCGTGACCGTGGGCCGCAGCGTCCCGCTGATGCCGATGACCGCCGTCGTCCCGGCCGTGCCGGTCAGCTCCTGCCCCGCAAAGCGGAATTGCACCGACCGCACGGACGCGCCGCCCTGTGCCGCCGCCGTCGCCGCGTACCGTATCCGGCTCACGCCCTGCACACACAGCCCCCAGCTCTCCGCTGCCGTACCGTCGTTTACCACCTCCGTGGTCAGCGCCGCCGTGGGCCGCATGGTCTCCGGCACATAGGCCGTGAACGCCGCGCTCAGGCTCCCCACCGGCGTACCGCCGCTGTACACCTTCACCGTCACCGTTCCGGTGCCGTACGTCGTCTCCGGCAGCTCCCCGGCCAGCGACTCCGGCACCGTCCACTGATACACCACGCGCCCCGCGCTGCTGCTCACCGTCCGCAGCGCGCCGCTGCTCAGCGTTCCGGAGGCCGCCCCCAGCACGTAGCTGAACGTAAAGCTGTACCCATACCCGGGCCGCGTCAGCGTCAGCGTCCCCGTCTGCCCGATCACCGCGTCTCCCGCCGTCAGCGAGAAATCTCCAATGTCCTCCACGCGCTCCACCGGCAGCGCATAGCCATAGCTGTCGTCTCTGGCAGACCCGGAGCCGCTGTACAGCCGTATCCCCAGCGGCGCGGTGCCCACCGCCCCCGCCGCCGTCACCCAGCCGCTGTCGTACTCGATCGCGCTGCTCCACCGGCTGGGCGATGCCGCCTTCAGCGTCTGCCCACTGCACACGCTGCCGCCGTCCACCGTCACCGACAGATAGATGGGATACCCAAAATATGACGCCCCCGTCAGCGGCGCCACCGTCACATAGATCCTGTACTGCATCGCGCTGCCGCTGCGCCGGCTGTCATAGCCGAAGCTGACGCCGATCTTCGGCACGCCGCCCCACTGGATGCTGTCCAACGCCGTATAGCTCACACACTCACCCTCCGATCCACCGGAAGGCCAGTCCGCCCTCCGCCGTCTCCATGCTCCACTGTCCTACATCGATACCGCCCAGCACCGTGATGTTCGTGATGTACAGCCGGTTGTTGGACACATAGGCCACCTCCGTGGCGTCCTGCCAGAAGGACAGCCGCGTGGCGGTGAACACCGCGCGAAAGTTGTTCTGTTCCACCACCTTCTCGCCGTCCACCTCTCTGCACGTCAGGTCCTGCCCCACAGCCACGCCGTACACCGGCGCGGCCCC
>DJPP01000010.1:0-4429 GCA_002438575.1 Oscillospiraceae bacterium UBA6409
GAGGACACCTTCAAGATGTCCGCCGCCGCCATCGACAAGTACGGCTGGTACAACCGCAACGCCGCCATCAACCCCTACCTCTCCGAGGGCAAGAAGACCGTGGCGTTGGAGATCGCCGAGCAGCTGAACTGGGAGATGCCCGACTACCTGGCCATCTCCGTGGGCGACGGCTGCACCATCGCCGGCGTGTGGAAGGGCTTTAAGGATCTGTACGCCATCGGCTTCATTGACAAGCTGCCCCGTCTGATCTCCGCCCAGTCCCTGGGCTGCTATCCCATCAACCGCGCCATCCAGGAGGATAAGCCCTGGGAGCCCATGGAGGAGAACACCATTGCCGACTCCATCTCCGTGGGCGTGCCCCGCAATGCCGATAAGGCCCTCATGGCCATCCGCGAGTCCAACGGTATTGCCGTCAACGTCTCCGACGAGGAGATCCTGGCCGCCCAGCGGCTGCTGGGCCGTACCTGCGGTGTGTTCGGCGAGCCCGCCGGCGTCACCGGCGCGGCGGCGCTGAAGAAGGCCTGCGAGGAGGGCCTGATCCCCCACGACGCTACCGTGGTCAGCGTCGTCACCGGCAACGGCCTGAAGGACGTGGCCAACGCCATCAAGTCCGCCGGCGAGCCCATTCACATCGAGCCGGACCTGGATCTGATGGTCGAGGAGTTCAAGAAGCGCGGCGTCACCGTGGAGTAAAATGCATCAATCCCCGGCAAATGCACAGCATTTGCCGGGGATTTTCTCTTGCCAATCCATCAGGAATGTGGTACAATAGCTTCCATAATACAGCTCATATAGCCCCGCGAGAATGGCGCGGGCGTTTCTACGGAGCCGCCGACGGCTCTGCTATGGGTGTTTCGACGCAGGGCGTCGGAGCATCCATTTTTATTTTGCTTGCAGGAGGTACCACACCATGACACAGGTCTTACGCGGCAATATCGTCCACGCCCCCGCCATGGGCCGCCTGGACATTCTCGAGCACGGCTGCCTGGTGCTGGAGGACGGCGTCATTACCGGCCTTTATCCCGAGCTGCCCGCCCATCTGGAGGGCGCGGAGGTCCGCGACTTCGGCGACCGCATCATCATGCAGTCCTTCGCGGATATGCACCTCCACGCGCCCCAGTACCCCATGCTGGGCATGGGCATGGATCTGCCGCTGCTGGACTGGCTCAACACCTACACGTTCCCTACGGAGGCACGGTTCGCCGATTTGGACTACGCCCGCCGCGTCTACCGCCGGCTGGCCACCGACCTGATCACCAACGGCACCACCCGTGTCTGTATGTTCTCCTCTCTCCACACCGAGGCGACCCTCATCCTCATGGACGAGCTGGAGCGCGCCGGCGTCACCGGCTATGTGGGCAAGGTCAACATGGACCGCAACGGCCTGCCCGGCAAGCTGCAGGAGACGACCGACGAGTCCGTGCGGGAGACGCTCCGCTGGCTGGATGCCTGCCATTTCGAGCACGTCAAGCCCATCTTAACGCCCCGATTCACCCCCAGCTGCACCGACGAGCTCATGGCCGAGCTGGGCCGCATCGCGGCGGAAAGAGGGCTGTATGTCCAGTCCCATCTGTCCGAGAGCACCAACGAGATCGCCTGGGTGAAAGAGCTTCACCCAGAGTGCAGCCAGTATTGGGAGACGTACGACAAGTACGGCCTCTGGAAGGATCATACCCTCATGGCACACTGCGTCTGGTCTGACGAGCGCGAGCGCGCCGCCATTCGTGACGCCGGCGTTGTGGTGGTCCACTGCGGCGACTCCAACGTGAACATCTGCTCCGGAATCTGCCCCGTCCGCCGTATGGTCAACGAGGGCCTGTGGGTCACCCTGGGCAGCGACATTGCCGGCGGCGCCCAGCTGCCCATGTACAAGGTCATCACCATGTCCATCCGTACCTCCAAGGCCCGCCGCGTCACCGACGAGCAGCACCCCGAGTTCCTGACCGTGGCCGAGGGCTATTACCTGGGTACCACCTCCGGCCACAAGTATTTCGGGGCAGGGGAGGGCTTCGCCGTGGGCGATAAGCTCCACGCCGTGGTCATCGACGACGGCGACTTCCCCGAGGCCGCCCATCCCCTGAATGTGGAGGAGCGCTTTGAGCGCGCCATCTACATGACCCATCGCCATAATATCGTGTCGGTGTGGTCCGACGGCCGCGAGGTCGTCCGCAGATAAGGAAAAATGACCGGGTATCCCGGTCATTTTTTGCTTGTAATATTCGGAATTGTTCCAAAAAACCCTTGTCAAATGGGAAATCTTTGCTATAATGAAGGAAACCGACAGGACAGCAGAGGTACCTCTGCATTTGCGTTTTAACGAGCTTAAAACGATGCGTCCTGCGGAAATCTAAAGAAACCGGGGTAGAAACGATGAAAAAATTGTTGGCAACCATGTTGGCGCTGGTCATGGCGCTGGGACTGTGCAGCGTGAGCTGGGCGGATGCACCTGAAGTAAACAAAGGCTATAAAGATAGTGGCAACGACTATGCCGCGCTTCCGGAAGCGCCAGACATGAGTGGTTCGGTTGTCAATGTTACCGCCACCAATGCACAGTATACGTTGGACGGTGCATATGGCAGTATTGATGATAAGACGATCAACTTCACCGAGAGCATCAGTAATGTGCTTGTGCTTGGCAGACCCACGAAGTACGCAGGCAGCAATACAGCGTATTTTGTCGGCGGTTTTACCGGCGATGAAAACGGGTATAAGTCGTTTGAAACAGCAGCGGAGCTTGTTGCACACAAAAATAGTGACACATGGACACCGGGGTGCTTCTACAATCGCACTATCTCTAACGTGAAATTCACCGCGAATGCGAATGTTACGCTGGCTGGTTTTTCGCTGAAGGGTGCTTCGGGGCATATTCATGGCAATGGAGAAGCCGACCGGGTGTATGACTATGTGCGCGACAGCGGGACTTGGTGCACCGACAACAATAATGGATATTTCGCCGTCTTGACCATGAAGAATGTGACTTTTGACGGGCTGACGGTGAATAGCAGCAACGGCTATGCATTTGAGTTTAATACCACGACTGTTACCGGAAGGCAAAACGTTGTGCAGGGGATCACATTTAAAAACTGCAAGATGACCAGCAGCGCAAATGGTATACTCCACATTCTGAATAACGGCGGCACTGCGGATGTATTCAGCGACATCACACTCACCGATAACTGTGAGCTGACGGTAAGCGGAAGTAGTGCAGAACATACTTTTGGCGTTTATGTGCAGGGCGTTGGTAATTTGAAGGTGGACAACTGCAAGCTGACAGGTATGACCCGCGCCGTCCAAAGTGTGTCCTCTGGCGGCGATAATAGTCAGCAGCCCTATGGAACCCTTACTGTGACAAACAATACTTTTAGTGGAGTCAAGAGCTATATTATCCGCGGTGAGAGCACGACTGATCTTGCTGGCCTGACGATCACCGGAAACAAATCCGAGAACAGTGGTGACAGCTGCAAGGTGAAAATCGGTGGCGACAGCGACGGCAAGTATATGGGTACGGGGACGACTGCGATTTATGGCAATGATTGGGATGAAAAGGTGAGTAATCCCAATGAATGGAGTAAAGATACTGTAGCCCCCACTCCCTCCACCGGCGGGTATTACTACTACGACCCCACCACCGACACCAAGGCGGACGAGGCCAAGGGTTCGCCCAAGACGTTTGACGCGGGCGTGGGTATCTACGCCGTGACGGCGGTGCTGTCCGTGACCGGGATGGCGTGGGCCGGCAAGAAGCGGCACTAAGTCAACAAAAAAGAAAGCCCGTAAGGGCTTTCTTTTTTTGCGTCACCGGCAGGCAGGAAAGCGGCCGCCCTCAGGCGGTCGCTTTTTTGATAATGATCTCGTTCTCCATCAGGTCGATCTTCTCGATCTGCCCATTTACCACCGTGGGGATACCCATGATATCGGTGAACACCAGCTGTCCGTCCTTCTGTGTTACGGACGCCACGTTTTTGCACACCGGCTGCCGTTCCGCCGTCCATACTGTGGAAAGACACATCGTTTATTCCTCTCCTTTCAGGATCCGCAGGGCTTCCGCCAGCTTTTCGTTGCCCACGGTCAGGTCCACCACTGCCTCGTGCAGCAGCTGCGCGGCCTCGCCCTCTACGCTGTGGGCCAGCTCGTGCAGTTCCTCGGCGTGGTGCCGGTTGTGCGCTACCATATACGATAGCAGCGCTATCGTCTCCTCCGGCGAGTGGTGCTCATGCGTATGCCCGTGATCGTGCCCATGCTCGTGGGTATGGGCGTGCGTGTGCGGTGCGTCTGCACCTGCATGATCGGCCGAATGTACGGCCACTTTCTCGTCAATCGTACACATATCCGCACCTCCGTTTTTTCTGTGCCTATTCTACCACGGCGGCGCTGAAAAGTCAATTTTTCTCCCGAAATCGTCAAAAAACCGACGATAACAGACATATCT
>DJPP01000010.1:4540-7344 GCA_002438575.1 Oscillospiraceae bacterium UBA6409
GGATAATACTGCGCGTTCCGCGCAGCAAGGAGGACGAGAGATGAGGGACCTTAAACATCTGATTTACTTTGAGAACCTGCTGCAAGAGGCCAATAACGACCTGGTGAAGCAGGCGAAAAGTGACGGAAAACTGGCTTTAGGCTACACCTGCTATTTCATGCCGGAGGTGCTGCTGGACCTGCCCGGCTGCTTCTCTGTGCGCCTGCGCGCCCCCCGCTGCACATCCCCCGATATGGCGACCTATTATATGTCTTCCCGTACCTGTCACTATGGCCGCAGCCTTCTTGAGCGCGCTCTGGAGGGCGGCTTCAATTTCCTGGATGCCCAGCTGGCCACCGAGACCTGTACTGTGACTTGCCGCTTCCAGGAACACCTCCAGCGTATGGATATTATCCAGAATGAGCGCTTCAAGTGCGAGTTCATGGATGTTCCGTTCAAAAAGACGGAAAACAGCATTGACCACTACGAGGCACAGATCAAGGCCCACGTCCTGGATTTCCTCCACGACAATTACGGCGTGGACACCTCTGACGAGGCCCTGTGCCAGACCATCGAGAGCCACAACGAGCTCTGCCGCATCATGCAGGCCATCGGCGATCACCGCAAGCTGGATGTGCCCACCATCACCGGCTATGAGTACCACGTCATCAATCTGGTGACCCTGGCCTGTCCCAAGTACCTGATCATCGACAAGCTCCGCGAGACGCTGGAGGAGCTGAAGACCCGCGAGCCCGACGCCAGACCCCAGTACCGCTGCAAGGTCCTGCTGGCCGGCAGCGAGAACGACGACCCGGACTTTACGAAGCTCATCGAGAGCTGCGGCGCTCTGGTGGTGGCGGACCGCTACTGCTACGGCGGCATGGAGTCCCGTATGCCCATCGAGATCCGGGAAGGGGAGACGCCGCTGCGCGCCATCGCCCGCCACTACCTGCTTACCAGCCAGTGCACCCGGTTTATGGAGCAGCACGAGATGCGCCGGCGCAAGCAGCACATCGCCGACCTGGCGAAAGAGTACAAGGCGGACGGCATCATCGTGGCCTCCAACAAGTTCTGCGAGTACTGGAGCTATGAGCGTGTCATCGATACCGTCGTTCTCCAGCGCGACTTCGGCTACCCCGTCTGTTCCATCGAGAAGGAGTACATCAACGCGGCCAGCGGCCAGCTGCGTACCCGGTTCCAGGCGTTCATTGAGAGCGTGGAGATCAAGAAGATCCAGGAGGGCGTGAAGAGATGAAGAAATTTGATCTGAAAAACGTGGTGGAGAAGGTCAAGACCACGGATTATAAAAAGCTGGCCAAGGACTTCTGGTACGGCAAGCCCCACGGCGAGCGCCGCCTGGGCGACCTGTACTGCGACAAGACCGGACTGTACAAGCACCGCGAGTGGCGCGGCGTGAAGGATACCTTCTACTACTTCAACAAGGTGTGGCTGTACAACTATGGTATGCTGGTCTATGATGTGATGCGCTACGGCGGCATCTGGACCTTTGCCAAGGGCTGCTGGCGCTATCGCTGGATGGGCCAGACCTATCTGCCCGTGCTCCACTGGTTCGACCGCGGCATGGAGGGCCTGCGGGGTGAGGCGCTGCGCGCCTGCCCGCTGCACTATCGGGCCATGACCAACGCCACGATCTACCAGTTCATGCAGATGTTCCGCAACGACCTGAACACCAACAAGGGGAATAAGAAGGTCCAGGCGCGGCACGATAAGACCATCGCCCACGATGAGACGGTGTGGGGCGGTATCTTCTACCCGTTCAGCAAGGAAGTGGAGAACGTTCCCCTGCAGATGATCCCCTATTTCGTCACCTGCCATGTGAACAACCACACGGTCCTCAACTACATCGACGCGGTGCAGTCTCTGGGCCTGCCCGGCGACCCCTGTCCCATGTGTCAGGCCGAGGCCGGACTGTTCGTGCTGGACGATGTGCCCGACTACTACAAGGCGGTCATCACCTCCAACGAGGCCTGCGATGGCTCTGTGGCCACGTCCATCATTCAGGACTGGCTCATCGACAAGCCCCTGTTCGCCATGCCCCAGCCCATGCAGTTCGACGATCCGCTGGTCCACAAGCACTGCATGAAGGAAATCGAGGAGGCGTGGAAGTTCATCGAGGAGCAGACCGGCGTGCCCTTCGACTACCAGCAGCTGTGCAAAAAGCTGGAGAGCCAGAACGAGCTCCAGCGCTTCGAGTGGGAGAAGTGGGATGTGGCGGCCAACACCAACTACTATCCCATCAACGGTGTGTCCCAGGCGCTGTACCGTATTTACCAGTCCCAGTACGGCGATCTGCCCATCTGGCACGAGACGGACAAGAAGGTCCGCAAGATCATGGAGAAGTGCGTGGAGCAGCGCATCAACAACTTCCCGCTGACCCGCCACCGCGTCATCGCCTGGTCCTGCGCGCCGCTGTATTACTCCAACTGGTGCACCTGGGCGTATAACTGCTGGGGCTTGAACACCATCATGAATATGGACTCCCTGATGTTCGACATGACGCTGCGTACCGACGGCTACGAGCACACCCTGGAGGACATGGCCACCTACCACGAGTGGGCACCGATGCGCCGCATGGCCGTAGGCGGTATGCACCACATCTTCGAGCTGTGGGAGAACATGGAGCGCTTCCACTGCGACATGGTCATGATGTACGATCAGCTGCTGTGCAAGGGTATGCAGGGCGTCCACGGCCTGTTCGAAGACGAGTTCCGCGCCCGCAATATCCACGCCATCTGGATGCCCCACGCCCTGCCCGACAAGCGTAATGTCTCCCGGGCCGAGATCCGCAGCATCATCAACGACTA
>DJPP01000010.1:7424-8695 GCA_002438575.1 Oscillospiraceae bacterium UBA6409
ATGAGCTGGTAAGAGGAGGAAGAGCACATGAAAACTGTATTCAAAATTCTGAAAAAGATCGTCCTGATCGGGCTGGGCGTTTACGCCGCGCTGTTCGCCGTGTTCTTCTTCGACCTGGACGGCAAGGCGCTGTTCTACGGTGTGGAGCCGTTCCTGTGCCGCCATTACGACCGCATGGAGCGCCGTGATCCGCTGAAGCAGAAGTACGATATGGACAAGCCCCGGTACGAGTACAACAAGTGAGGCGATACTCTTGAGCGAACACAGTCATACCCACACCCATGTGGACGAGAACGGCCATGTCTATGAGCACAGCCACGGCCACCATCATTCCCACGCACAGACCAAAGCCGTGCTGAACCGGTTGAGCCGGGCACAGGGCCATCTGGATGCCGTGCGGAAAATGGTGGAGCGCGGTGAGGACTGCGCCGAGGTGCTGGTGCAGCTCAGTGCGGTGATCTCCGCGCTGAACGGCACGGGCCGCGCCATTCTTAAAGACCACATCAGCCACTGCATCGTGGATGCGGTGGAGGCCGGTGACCAGGAGGCCATCCGGGCGCTGAACGACGCCATCGACCGCTTTATGCGGTAGCGCCTCGGGCACCGGCGGCAGAATGTCTGAATACCGCCCTGCGGCATTGACAGCGGCAGGGCGGGGGACTATACTAAACGTGAGTGACAGAGAGGGAGGAAGACTATGATCTCCGGCATCGTCTACACATCCAATTCCGGCTACACGGCGCAGTACGCCCGACTGCTGGGCGCCGCGCTGGACCTGCCTGTGACCGACGCCAAGTGGGGCGCCGATCCCCATCCGGGCAGGGCGGTCATTTACCTGGGCTGGCTTATGGCCGGTAAGGTCCAGGGATATGCGAAAGCGGCCAAAGAATTTGATATCCGCGCCGTCTGCGCCGTGGGCATGGGTCCCGCCAGTCAGGCCGGGGCCGAGAAGGTCCGGGTCAAGATGGGCATCCCGGCGGAGGTGCCGGTGTTCACCCTGCAGGGCGGCTTTGATATCAACAGGCTGCACGGCCCTTATAAGTGGATCATGCAGCTGAAGTGCAAAGAGATCCGCAAAACGCTGGCGGGGAAGACCAGTCTCAGCCCCGCCCAGCAGCTGACCTACGACATGGCGACCAAGGGCGCCAGCGCCGTCAGCGCGGAAAACCTGACCCCGATCATCGACTGGTACAAAACGAAGGAGGGCTGACCATGAGAAAGTTTTTACACATGGCGGGCGGTATCGCCAAAAAGACGCTGGCTGCCGCCGC
>DJPP01000010.1:8880-9990 GCA_002438575.1 Oscillospiraceae bacterium UBA6409
ATGATCGTGTCCGGTGCGGTGGCGCTGCTGTCCTGCGCGGGTTGGCTCATCAGCCGTAAAAAATTCGCGTAAGCGAACTGCGTATACCACAGGGAGATGCACGGACCGTGCATCTCCCTTAAACAAAGCCCCGCGTTTCCACGTACCGCGCAGGGAAGGGCGGGGGAGAGCAAAGGAGATCTGAGCAAGTATGAAGAAAAAAGCATTCAAGGCGGAGAGCAAGCGCCTGCTGGACCTGATGATCAATTCCATCTATACCCATAAGGAGATATTCCTGCGGGAGATCATCTCCAACGCCTCTGACGCCATCGATAAGCTGTGCTACCTGAGCCTGACGGACGACAAGGTGGGCCTGACCCGCGACCAGTTTGAGATCAGGCTGTCCATTGACAAGGAGCGCCGTCTGCTGACCGTCAGCGACAACGGTATCGGCATGAGCCAGGAGGAGCTGGAGAACAACCTGGGTGTTATCGCCGCCTCCGGCAGCCTGAAGTTCCGCCAGGAGGTGGAGGGCGACGAGAGCGCCGACACCGACATTATCGGTCAGTTCGGCGTGGGCTTCTATTCCGCGTTCATGGTGGCCGACGAGATCACCGTCGTCACGAAGAAATACGGTGAGGACCAGGCCTGGAGGTGGCAGTCCACCGGCGTGGACGGCTATACCATCGAGCCCTGCGAGAAGGACACGGTGGGCACCGATATCATCATGCACATCAAGCCCGACACCGAAGAGGAAAAGGACGAATACAGCCAGTACCTGCGGGAGTATCCCCTGTACAAGCTGGTGAAGAAGTATTCCGACTATATCCGTTTCCCCATCCGGATGCTCATGCCCCATCCGGAGCTGAAGGAGGGCAGCACCCAGGAGAACCCCGAGTACGAGGAGAAGTTCGAGTGGGAGACGCTGAACAGCATGGTGCCCCTGTGGCAGCGGAAGAAGGCCGACGTCAAGAAGGAGGAGTACGATGAGTTCTATCAGCAGCGCTTTGCGGACAGTCAGCCCCCGCTGAGCGTCATCACCGTCTCCGCCGAGGGCGCCGTGACCTATAAGGCCCTGCTGTTTATACCGGAGAAGGCGCCCCTGCGCTACTACTCCGAGGAGTTCGAGGG
>DJPP01000010.1:10162-15956 GCA_002438575.1 Oscillospiraceae bacterium UBA6409
AAGGTCAAGGCCGAGCTGGAGCGTCTGCTGCGGGACGAACGCGAGAAATATGAGTCCTTCTGGCAGTCCTTCGGCCGCCAGATCAAGCTCAGCGCCATGGACAACTACGGCGAGAAGAAGGATATGCTTCAGGACCTGATGCTGTTCTATTCCTCCACCGAGAAAAAGCTGGTGACGCTGGACGAGTACGTTTCCCGTATGCAGGAGGGCCAGAAGTACATCTACTTTGCCTCCGGTGACACGGTGGACGCCGTGGACCACATTCCCCAGACGGAGCTGCTGAAGGACCGGGGCATGGAGATACTCTACTTTACCGACAAGGCCGACGAGTTCCTGTCCGATATCCTGCGCGCCTACAAGGATAAGCCCTTCCGATCCGCCACCGACGGCGATCTGGACCTGCCCGGTGAAGCCGAAAAGCAGGAGCAGGACGAGCAGCAGTATAAGGAGGCCTTCGCCTTTATCAAGGAGGCGCTGGACGGTCAGGTGAGCGAGGTCAAGGCCTCCGCCCGGCTCAGGACCCACCCGGTCTGCCTTTCCAGCGGCGAGGGCGTTACCTTTGAGATGGAAAAGTATTTCAAGGCCGCCCAGCCGGAATTGGGGCTCAAGGCCAAGCGTATTCTGGAGATCAACGTGGACCATCCCGCCTTCCTGACCTTCGAGAAGACGCGGCTCACCGACCCGGAGAGAGCCAAAAAGTTCGCTCAGGTCTTCTACAATCAGGCACAGCTCATCGCCGGTCTGCCCATCGACGATCCCACCGCCTACACCGATCTGCTCTGCTCCCTGTGGCAGTAAACCGAAAAGGATGACCGCCGTATGGCGGTCATCCTTTTTCCAAAACGACAAAAAACACGGCGCAAACAGTTGCAAAAATAGTTGAAAAATGCTAAAATGTGAATAGTGTGTGAACCAGCAAGACCCGCGTCCCAAATCCGGGGGAGAAGCCCCGTTGAGAAGGAGTTTTGCCCATGAAAGACTTGAAGCATTTGATCTGGTTTGAGGACCTTCTGCAGCAGGCCAACAACGAACTGGTCCAGCGCGCTGTGGCGGAGGGTCAGCTGGCCTTGGGATATAACTGCTACTATATCCCCGAGGTGCTGCTGAATCTGCCGGGCTGCTTTTCCAGCCGCCTTCGGGCGCCCAACAGCGGCACCGCAGAGATCGCGTCCTACTACATGACCAACCGCAACTGTCCCTACGTCCGCTGTATCCTGGAACGGGCCATCGAGGGTGGCTTCAACTATCTGAACGCCCTGTTCGGCGCGGAGGGCTGCGCCGCTATGGAGCGCATGGAGGAGCATTTCGCCCTGCTGAAGCCGGTGAAGAACGACCGCTTCATCACCACCATTATCGACCCGCCCATGAAAGGCGACAGGACCAGTCTGGATTACTACAAGGCGCAGCTGAAAGCAAAGGTGCTGGACGCGCTGCGCGACAGCTTCGGCGTGGATACATCTGACGATGCGCTCCGCACCGCCATCGAAAAGCACAACCGCCTCTGCCGCGTTATTACGGAGATCGGCGACCTTCGCAAGGCGGAAAACCCGGTCATCACCGGCTATGAATACCACGTCATCGTCCTGGTGAGCCAGGTCTGTCCCCACGACCTGATCCTGCCGTATCTGGAGGAGACGCTGGCGGAGCTGAAAACACGTCAGCCGGAGACGAAATTCCCCTTCCGTGCCCGCGTCGTGCTGGCCGGCAGCGAGATCGACGACCCGGAATTTACCAGGCTGCTGGAGAGCTGCGGTGCTATGGTGGTGGCGGATCGCTATTGCTTCGGTACCTTCCCCGGCCGGGAGGAGATCGAGATCCACGGCGGCGAGACGGCCTTCGACGCGGTATGCCGCCACTATCTGCACCACAACCAGTGCGTCCGGTTCATGGACGGCGCCAAGATCGACCAGCGCCACAGTGAGCTGCGCCGTCTGGCGGAGGACTACGGCGCCGACGGCATCATCTACGAGAGCATGAAGTTCTGCGAGTTCTGGAGCTATGAAAAGGTGTTGGCCAGCCATGTGCTTCAGCAGGAAATGGGCATCCCCTGCTGTACCATCGAGAAAGAGTACGCCCTGGGCAGCGTCGGCCAGCTGCGTACCCGGTTCCAGGCCTTTGTCGAGAGTCTGGAGATCAAAAAGCTGGGCCATAAGGAGGTGTGACCATGGTACTGAAGCAGTGGACCGATGCCGTCATCGGCGTGATCGATAAAAAGCTGGAACGCTTTGACCCCAAGTGGCAGGCGGCCAACGGCAAGGGCGGCCTCCGCAGCCGCTATGAGGACAAGACCGGTATCGCCCGCCACCGGGAGTGGCGCGGCGTGAAGGACACCTTCGTGGACTACACCGCCTGGCTGAATAACCTGCTGGCCATGGGCAAGATGGTGGCCTCCGCCCCGGTGCCGATCCTCAAGGGCTTCTGGGAGTACCGCTGGATGGGCTCCTATCTGGGCACCTTCGCCTTCATTGACCGCCTTTTCGAGGGCTACCGGGAGGACGAGCTGAAGATCGCCCATATGAATATGCACTGCATCGTCAACAGCCTGACCCGCAAGATCGCCCTGGTCCTGGCCAACGACAAGCGCCTGGGCGGCGGAAAGGACAGCGACAACATCGTTCCCATGGACGAGGTCATGCCGCCCTTGTTTATGACCGGCTTCCCCGGTCTGATCCCCATCCCCATCCAGACGCTGCCGGAGTTCATCATCTGTGACATCGACCAGCACCTGGAGCCCTATTACATCGACGTGGCCGAGTCCTTCGGCCTGGCTGCCGACGTCTGTTCCCGCTGCTCGGCGGAGACCGGCGTCGCCATCAACGACGATTTCCCCATTGTGGGCCGCGCTGTTCTGACCACAAATATGCCCTGCAACGCCAGCGAGGCCACCTCCATGTTCCAGCGTCGCCGTTTCGGCCTGCCGGATTTCCCCGTCACCATGGCCATGATCCACAACGAGCCCGGCGCGCACCCCTATTCCACCCAGGTCCTGCGGGATGCCATCGCCTTTATTCAGGAGAACTACGGCGTCAAATACGACTGGGAGGCCCTGTTCGCCCGTGCAGAGCACATGAACGAGCAAAACCGCATCGAGCTGGAGAAATGGGAGCTGTTCAAGACGCCCTATTCCGCCCTCTGCGGCATTGCCGAGAGTCTGTACCGGTTATATTCCTGGGCATCCGTCAACGGCCAGGAGGACCAGTTCACCAAAAACGACCGCAAGGTGCTGAAGCTCATGCTGGAGGCCTATGAGCGAAAGCATGAGCCCTTCGGCGGCGCCACACGCCACCGGGCGTTCCTGTGGGGCCCCTCCGCGGTGTATTACACCGATTTTCCCACCTGGGTCCAGAACTGCTGGGGTATCAATATCGTGCTGAATATGGACTCCACCATGGGTCACAATATGATTTCCACCACCGACCCGGAACAGGCCATTCAGGACCTGGCCCTCTTCTCCGAAAAGGGCGTCATGCGCCACCATGCCGTGGGCGGCTGGGACAACGTCAACGCTGTGTGGGAGTGGGCCAGCAAGTTCAACTGCGACATGGTCATCTTCAATGACAATGTGGCCTGTAAGGGCATGAACGGTGTCCACGCTCTCATGGAGGAGCAGGCCCGCGACCTGGGCTTCCACTTCATATTCCTGGAGCACGACCTGGAGGACTGCCGTACCATCTCCCGCCGGGATATGCGGAACACCGTCAATAAATACATGACCGTCGTACTGAACGAGGCGCCGCTGGACCCCACGCTGGTGGACTTCGATGACAGTCTGGCCTGGTAAGGAGGGAACCATATGAAATTCGCAGCCAAACTGCTGAAAAGCCTGCTCATCACCGCGGTGCTGCTGTTTGCGGGCACGTTCACCATCTATTATTTCAATCTGGAGAACAAGCTGATCTACAGAGTTATCTACCCACTCCTGCAGAAGCACTACAACAGCCAGCAGCGTGACAGACGCATTTAAAGCAAAAAGGCACCCGCCCACGGCGGGTGCCTTTTTGCTTGTGCTTTCGGTGTACGGGCAAAAAAGAACGGCCCTGCGGGCCGTTCTTTCGCTTGTGAATAGGGGAGAGGGCTCACTCCGTGGTGTGGTGCTCCTTGCCAAAGTGCAGCTCGCGCATACCCTCCACCTCGTCGCAGATAGCCTTCAGATTGCAGGAGCCGCAGTCGGTGGGCATTCCCTCCAGGATCTTCGTCAGGCTCATGGTGATGTCCTTGACCGTCTTGGCGTCCCTGGTCAGCGCTGCGTAGTCCGCCTCCGGCGCGGTGATAAACAGCAGCTTCGCCGCCAGAATGTTGCGGTTCTGCTTATACTGCCGGATAAAGTCCGCGCCGATGCGGCGGAACGTCATGCCCTTCCGCACCGCCTCCCGGCTGATACGCACCTGTTCCCGGCTGGACTCTGAACTGGTGCGGATCATATAGCCCTTGGGAAACACATGGTACTTCACAAAGTCCATATCCTGGATGGCCCGGAAGGCCTGTTCCGTGTCGTCCTCGTCATCGGACTCGATATCGCCCACCCGCAGCAGGGCGATGCGGGCGTAGTGGCTGTCGCCGTTCAGCTCGTTCAGGTCCGGGCCGCAGACCACGATCTCGTCCCCGGGCACCAGCTCGGAAGAGGAGGTCACGCAGGTGAAATTCACCGCGCTTTTGCCGCTGCCGCCCAGCTCATAGGCGGCGTCCCGCAGCATGACCAGCTCGAAAGCCCCGGTATCCTCCCAGGCCTCCGCCGGGTCATAGGCGTACCGCCTGGGCGTGGAGACGCCGGCCAGCGCCTCCACCTCCCGTATGATCGGATTATACAGCTCCATCAGAACTTGATATCCACTTTCTTGCGGTCAAAGATCTTGTTGACCTGCACATAGGCCCAGCCCAGCAGCTTCTGGTCCAGGTTCCAGAAGTACACGACGAACAGTGCGCCCACGGCCACCGCCAGAATACGGATGAGCTTAAAGAGAAATTTGAAAACCTTACACATATCGTAGCCTCCTTAAATGGCAAGAGGTGTTCAGGCGCGGGCCATGCCCTTCTGCCGCGCGTACTCGGCGGCGCCCAGCGCGCCCATCAGCTGGGGATCGGTCTTCAGGTCGATGACCTTCAGCTTCAGCACGTGCTCGATGGCCTGCTTCAAACCGGCATTCTTGGCGCAGCCGCCGGTCAGGGTGATGGCGTCGGTGGCGCCGGCCTTCTTGCTCATGACGAAGCAGCGCTTGGCCACGGCCATCTGGATACCGGCGGCGATCTCGTCCATGGGTTTGCCTTCGCCCACCAGGGTGATGACCTCGCTCTCGGCGAACACGGTGCACTGCGCGGTGATGGGGATGACGTTCTTGGCCGTCAGGGACAGGTTGGAGAACTCGGGCAGCGTCATCTCGAAGCTGCGGGCCATGGCCTCATAGAACCGGCCGGTGCCGGCGGCGCACTTATCGTTCATGGCAAAGTTCTTCACGGTGCCGTCGGTGTCGATGGAGATGCCCTTCACGTCCTGGCCGCCGATATCGATGATGGCCTTGACGTTGGGATCGGTGACGTGCACGCCCATGGCGTGACAGGAGATCTCGGAGATGTTCTCGTCGGCGAAGGGGACCTTGTTGCGTCCGTAGCCGGTGCCGATCAGATAGCCCAGCTCCTCGGAGGACTTCAGCCCCACCTTGTTCAGCACTTCCTCCATCGCCAGTTTGGCGGAGACTTCGGAATTGATCTTGCTGCGGATAGTGGTATCCGCGCAGATCTTGCCGTTTTCGTCCAGGATCACAGCCTTGGTATAAGTGGAACCCACATCACAGCCGCC
>DJPP01000008.1:0-650 GCA_002438575.1 Oscillospiraceae bacterium UBA6409
ACCTATAAGTTCGCCAAGTGCCTGCAGAAGCGCTTTGGCGTCATCGAGGGCATCACGGACAAGGGGTACATCACCAACAGCTATCACGTGCACGTCACCGAGCCCATCGACGCGTTCAAGAAGCTGGAGTTCGAGGCGCAGTTCCAGCACCTGTCCCCCGGCGGAGCCATCAGCTACGTGGAGGTGCCGGATATGCAGAACAATCTGGACGCGGTGCTGGAGGTGATGAAGTTCATCTACGATCACATCATCTACGCGGAGCTGAACACCAAGAGCGACTACTGCCAGGTGTGCGGCTGGGACGGCGAGATCGAGGTGGTCGAGGAGGACGGCAAGCTGATCTGGAAATGCCCCCAGTGCGGCAACACGGATCAGGACAAGATGAACGTGGCCCGGCGGACCTGCGGCTACATCGGCACCCAGTTCTGGAACCAGGGGCGGACGCAGGAGATCAAGGACCGCGTGCTGCATCTGTAATTCTCTTCAAATGCGGGGCGGGCGTGTGCCCGCCCCTGTTTTTCACCTTGCTTCTTTCCCTTTTATTTTTCAGCTTTATTTTAATGTTATTTTAACCTTTATGGTCTATACTCAGGGTCAGGAGGTCGTTCCATGCATTATGGAGAATTGAAGAAATGTGATATCGCCAACGG
>DJPP01000008.1:808-5925 GCA_002438575.1 Oscillospiraceae bacterium UBA6409
CTGACGGTGCTGGGCGGCGAGCCCTTCGAGCCGCGGAACCAGCGGGAGCTGCTGCCGCTGCTGCGGGAGGTCAAGGCGAAGTATCCGGGCAAGACCATATGGTGCTTTACCGGGTTCCGGCTGGACGACGAGCTGCTGGCAGACGGCAGCTATCCCCGGTGCGAGGCAACGGATGAGATGCTCGCGTGCATCGACGTGCTGGTGGACGGACGGTTTATGAAGGAACTGAAGGACATCTCCCTCCAGTTCCGGGGCAGCCGGAACCAACGGGTCATCGATATGAACCGAACAAGAGAGACGGGAACGATATGCATTTGGGACAAACTAAGACGGTAACAAGGAGGTATCCTATGCGGAAAACACTTTGGACAGCGCTGGCGCTGGTGATGGTCCTTACGCTGGCGGGATGCGGCGAACAGCGGCGCACGGACAACAGCGGAACGGACAGTACGGCCTATACGCCGGACGCAGGCTATACGCTGGGCAGCACGGACGTGGTACAGCTGAACGGATTTCGCGCCATCGACATTGAATGGGTCAGCGGGCAGGTGAATGTGGAGCTATACGACGGCGAGGGCATACAGCTGTCGGAGACGCTTGCCGACGGCAGCGCCGTAACGCAGCAGATGGAATGGCGGGTAGACGAGGACGACAGCGAGCTGGACATCCGTTCGCAGCCCAAGCTGGTGAGCCTGAACGAGGAGAAGATCCTGACCGTAAAGCTGCCCCGGAGCATGGTGCTGTATGGGCTGGACATTGACGCCGTCAGCGCCGGGGTGTCGGTGGATCTGACGGACGAGGACACGCTTTCGCTGAGTGAGCTGGATGTGGCCTCGGTCAGCGGCGCGATCCGCGTCTATGCGGCCAACGCCGGGGAGATATCCCTGTCCACCACCAGCGGAAGCATCACCGGAAGCGTCCGCACCCAGAAGCTGGAGGCGGACAGCGTCAGCGGCAGCATTGACCTAACGCTGGACATCACGCCGGCAGAGCTGGAAGCGGAGACCAACAGCGGGAGCATCGTCATGCAGCTGTGCGATCTCAGTACGCTGCCCTCTCCCCTGCCGGTGGAATTCAAGACCACCAGCGGCAAGCTCAGCGGCGACGTGACCTTCACTGCGGTGAAGGTCGCCGCGTGGGAATTCCAGACGGTCAGCGGAAACGTGGAGCTGCTGACGGTGCGGTAAAAAAACGCGAAAAATGACCGCCCTTACGGGCGGTCATTTTTCTGTGCGCTTGTCAGCGGACCAGCTCGCCCACGGTGGGGCCATTGGCAGCCTGGGACTCGTCGGTGTCGATGTGCATGGTGGTAGCACCGCCCACATTGACGCGGACGACCACATCGTCGAAGATCAGCTTGCGGCCCTCACCGCCGCAGGCGACCTTGATGATCTCGCCGTTCTTGATGCCCATGGCAGCGGCATCCTCCTCAGTGACGTGCAGGTGGCGCTTCGCCACGATGACGCCCTCGGACAGCTCCACCTCGCCGGCAGGCCCGATCAGCTTACAGGCGCCGGAGCCCTTCACGTCGCCGCTTTCGCGGATGGGGGCGTCGATGCCCAGGGTGCGGGCGTCCGTGGCGGAAACCTCCACCTGGTCCGCCTTGCGGGTGGGACCCAGGATGGACACGTTGGCCATCTCCTTCTTGGGGCCGACGATGGTCAGGCGCTCGTTGCAGGCGTACTGGCCGGGATAGGACAGGGGCTTGCGGATAGTCAGCTGATAGCCTGCGCCGAACAGCTTTTCCACAGTCTCCTGGGTCAGGTGGATGTGACGTGCGGACGTCTCGATCATAAAGCTCATAGTGATACTCTCCTTTGTATGGTTTTTCACGTTTTTATTTGTTTTTCAGGGGGTACAGATCTTTTTCGGAGATGCGCTCCAGCGTCTCCACTTCGCCGACGCAGAAGTAATTTTTGCTCTCGGCCACCAGGGTACCGGTCAGGCGGACGCAGTCGCCCCGGCGCATGAGCTTCGCCTCGTCCAACAGCTCCGCGTTGTCCGCAAGGCGGACAGTGAGGCCAAAGCCGGTGTCGATCTCCCCGGCACTGTTCAGATACCACCAGGGGAAGCGCAGCTCCACCGCGCGGCCGGCATAGCGACCCTGGGAGCCGTGGAGGTACTCGGTCTTCACCTGCTCAAAGGTACGGGGGACGATCTCTCCGTCCGGCATGGGGAAATAGAGCGTGCCGTACAGACGGCTGAAGCGCTTGAGGCGCTGACCGTGGCGGCTGACCATCAGGAACAGGACCACGCCGGCCATCAGGGCGCCGTACATACCGTGGCCCTCGATCAGGCTCCAGACAAAGACGGCGACGGCGATGAGGAACAGCACACGGTTCATGTCATCCTGTCCGCCCCAGATATCTTTCAGTCGGTTCATAGGCGCCCTCCTTTTCTCAACAGCACTCATCTTACCACACCGCGGCGGCGTATGCAAGGGAAATCGCCATGCACGGTACAATTTCCTCTTGTATTCGGCAAAAAATCTGCTATAATCAGAGCAACGATTTTTCGCGGTGCTATCACCGGAACTAATAGGAGGCGGTTTTTATGTCCGTAAAGCTGGAGCTGTACCGGGTTTTTAAGGAGGTCGCCGAGGTGGGCAACATCACGGCCGCGGCACAGGCACTGTATATCTCCCAGTCGGCAGTGAGCCAGTCCATCAAGCAGCTGGAGCGCGACCTGCAGACACGGCTGTTTGCCCGGAACAGCCGGGGCGTGACGCTGACCGCCGAGGGACAGATGCTGTATGAGTACGTCCGCAGCGCCATGGGCCTGCTGGAGACGGGCGAGGAGAAGCTGAGCCAGACCCGGGAATTGCAGATGGGGCAGCTGACCATCGGCGCCAGCGACACCGTGACCAGCCAGTTCCTGCTGCCGTATCTGGACGCGTTCCACAAGCGGCACCCGGCCATCCACATCCAGATCGTGTCCGGGCGGAGCCACAAGGTACTGGGGCTGCTGCGCTCCGGCAAAGTGGACATCGCCTTCGCCAGCACGCCGGCGGATGACGCCGGACTGCGGATATATCCCTGCTTCGATACCCACGCCATCTTTGTGGCGGGGGCGGAGTATCCCTGCGACTTCCGGCACGTATACACGCTGGAGGAGATCGCGGCGTTCCCGCTGATCCTGCTGGAGCGCAAGGCCTCCAGCAGGCTGTATCTGGAACGGTTCTTCTTGCAGAATGGGCTGAAGCTGAACCCGGAGATCGAGCTGGGCGCCCGGAGCCTGCTGGTGGATCTGGCGGCCATCGGCTTCGGCGTGGCCGGCGTAACGGAGGAGTTTGTCCGGAAGGAGCTGGACAGCGGACGGCTGAAAAAGCTGAAGACCTCCTTTGAGATACCTGCCCGCAGCGTGGATATGTGCCTGCTGAGCGATGTGCCCCAGTCCGCCGCCGCAGAACGGTTCACGGACTTTGTCAAGGACAGCTTATCCAAGCTATGAGCAGGGCTTTTCGCCCCGGTAAAACCCACAAAAAACGGCAAATCGCGCCTAAATAGTTCTCCGTTTTTCCCTGTCGCTTTTCCCCGCGAAATCAGGTATAGTAGGTGTACTATATCTCACGAGAGGAAGTGGTGGTCATGCAGCAGCTGAAGGAGCGCATCCTGCGGGAGGGCCGTGTCCTGCCCGGGAACATCATCAAGGTGGACGGGTTTTTGAACCATCGCGTCGATACGGCGCTGATGCGGGATCTGGCGGACGAGTTTGCCAAGTATTTTGACGTAAAAAATATCACGATGGTGCTTACGGCAGAGGCCAGCGGTATTGCGCTGGCAACGATCTGCGCCGAACGGTATGGTGTGCCCATGGTCTTTGCCAAGAAGGCCAAGAGCGACAACATCGAGGGCGGTCTGTACCAGAGTGATATTTTTTCTTACACCTACAAGAAGAAGGTCACGCTGCTGGTGAGTCAGGACTGGATCACCGAGGACGACAAGGTGCTCATCATTGACGACTTCATGGCCAAGGGCTACGCTATGCGGGGTCTGATCGACATCGTGAACAAGGCCGGCGCGCAGCTGATGGGCATCGGCGTGGCGGTGGAAAAGGGCTTTCAGGACGGCGGCGACAGCCTGCGCCGGGAGGGCTACCCCATCAAGTCCCTGGCCGTTATCGACAGCGCCGAGGACGGCGTGATCCGCTTCCGGGAGGACGACTGACATGAAAAAGGTGCTGGTTCTGGATTTTGGCGGGCAGTATAACCTGCTGGTGGCACGGCGCGTCCGCGAATGCGGCGTATACTGCGAGATCAAGTCCTATCGGCTGAGCATGGCGGATATCCGTGCCTTTGGGCCGGACGCGCTGATCCTCACCGGCGGCCCCGCCACCGTGTTCGAGCCCAACGCCCCTATGGTGGACAGATCGCTGTTTGAAATGGGTATCCCCGTGCTGGGCATCTGCTACGGGCAGCAGCTGATGATGCAGCTGCTGGGCGGTCAGTGCCGCAAGGCGGAGACGCGGGAGTACGGCAAGATCCAGCTGACCCACACGGCCTCCCCCCTGTTTGCCGGCGTGCCGGAGACATCCGTGTGCTGGATGAGCCACGGCGTGGAGGTAGAGCGTATCGCCCCGGGCTTTAAGGTCATCGCGACCACAGACGGCTGCGGCTTCGCCGCTGTGGAAAACGCGGATCGGAAGCTGTATGGCGTGCAGTTCCACCCGGAGGTGCAGCACACGGAGTACGGTATGCAGGTGCTGGAAAACTTCCTGTACAAGGTCTGCGGCTTCAGCGCCGAGTGGACCATGGCGTCCTATCTGGACGAGGCCGTGGCGGAGTGCCGGCGTCAGATCGGCAGCGGCCGGGTGCTGCTGGCGCTGTCCGGCGGCGTGGACAGCTCTGTGGCGGCGGCGCTGCTGCAGCGCGCCGTAGGCGACCAGCTGACGTGCATTTTCGTGGACCACGGACTGCTGCGGAAGGATGAGGGCGACCAGGTAGAGCAGGTGATGAAGCACCAGTTCCACGTGGATGTGCGCCGCGTCAACGCGGGACCTCGGTTTTTGAGCAAGCTGGCGGGCGTTACCGAGCCGGAGCACAAGCGGAAGATCATTGGCGAAGAGTTTATCCGGGTCTTTGAGGAAGAGGCCAAGAAGATCGGCGCGGTGGATTTCCT
>DJPP01000157.1:0-12237 GCA_002438575.1 Oscillospiraceae bacterium UBA6409
CGTGCTGGAGGGCATGATGATCGCCGGCGTGGCCACCGGGGCTGCGGAGGGCTACATCTACGTCCGCGCCGAGTATCCGCTGGCGGTGAAGCGCTTGCAAGCGGCCATCGACAAGGCTGCGGCGGCCGGACTGCTGGGCGACGACATCATGGGCAGCGGGTTCAGCTTCCACATCCACATCAACCGCGGCGCCGGCGCTTTCGTCTGCGGTGAGGGCAGCGCCCTGACCGCCTCTATCGAGGGCAAGCGGGGTATGCCCCGGGTAAAGCCGCCCCGGACGGTGGACCAGGGACTGTGGGGCAAGCCCACGGTGCTGAACAATGTGGAGACGTTCGCCAACGTGCCGGGCATCATCAACAAGGGCGCGGCGTGGTATCGGGGCATCGGCACCGAGGGCAGCGCCGGCACCAAGACGTTTGCCCTGACGGGCAATGTGGTGAACACGGGACTGGTGGAGGTGCCCATGGGCGCCACCCTGCGGGAGATCATCTTCGACATCGGCGGCGGTATCCCGGACGGCAAGAAGTTCAAGGCCGTGCAGATCGGCGGGCCCTCCGGCGGCTGTCTTACGGAGGAGCACCTGGACTACCCCATGGACTTCGACTCGCTGAAAAAGCTGGGGGCTATTATCGGCTCCGGCGGCCTGGTGGTCATGGACGAGGATACCTGCATGGTGGAGGTGGCCCGGTTCTTCATGCACTTCACCCAGAACGAGAGCTGCGGCAAGTGTACCCCCTGCCGGGAGGGCACCAAGCGTATGCTGGAGACGCTGGAGCGCATCATCAATAACGAGGGGAGCCTGGCCGATCTGGACCTGCTGGAGTCCCTGAGCGATACCATCACGGATACGGCCCTATGCGGCCTGGGGCAGACGGCCTGCAAGCCGGTGATGTCCACATTGCGGAACTTCCGGCAGGATTATCTGCGCCATGTGGTGGATCACCACTGTCCCATCTGCAACGGGCGCAAACGCCGGTTGGAGATCAAGCCGGAGCTGTGCAAGGGCTGCGGCAAGTGCGCCAGGAACTGTCCCATGGAGGCCATCTCCGGGCAGCCCCGTATGCCATACGTCATCGACAACGAGAAGTGTATCCACTGCGGCGCTTGCTGGGGCGCTTGTCCCTTCGGCGCGATCGACGCCATTGAGGAGGAGTGAGCCATGGCAAAGGGAATTATGGTCATCGACGGGCAGCGGGTGCCCTTTGACGGTGAGCGCAACGTGCTGGCGGTCATCCGCAAGGCGGGTATCGACATCCCCACGTTCTGCTACTACTCCGACCTGTCCGTCCACGGCGCGTGCCGTATGTGCATCGTGGAGGACGTAAAGACCGGGAAGATCGACGCCTCCTGCTCTATGGAGCCCCGGGACGGCATGGAGATCAGAACCAACACCGCCCGGCTGCTGAAGCACCGGCGGATGATACTGGAGCTGCTGCTGGCCGCCCACGACTGCTCCTGCACCACCTGTGCCAAAAGCGGCAACTGCCGATTGCAGGAGCTGGCGCAGCGGTTCGGCGTGCGGCATATCCGCTTCCCCAACAACAAGCCCCGGTACGAGAAGGATTACACCAGCTATGCGGTGTTCCGGGACCCCAACAAGTGCATTCTGTGCGGCGACTGTGTGCGGGTGTGCGAGGAATTGCAGGGACAGGGTATCCTGAACTTTGCCTTCCGGGGCAGCGAGCTGCAGGTGATGCCGGCCTTCGACAAAAAGCTGGGCGAGACAAAGTGCGTGGGCTGCGGTCAGTGCGCTGCGGTGTGCACCACCGGCGCTATCACCGCCAACGACCAGATCGGCACCGCCTGGGCGGCCATCCACGACCCGAAGAAGCGTGTGGTGGTACAGATCGCGCCGGCCGTCCGTGTGGCGGTGGGCGAGGCCTTCGGTATCCCGGCGGGCGTGAACGTCATCGACAAGATGACCACGGCGCTGAAGCTCATGGGCGTGGACGAGGTGTACGACACCAACTTCGGCGCGGATATGACCACCATACTGGAGGCGGAGGAGTTTTTGCAGCGGCTGAAGAACGGCGGGCCGTTCCCCATGTTCACCAGCTGCTGCCCCGCCTGGGTGCGGTATCTGGAGTTCAACGACCCCAAGTATCTGAAGCATATCTCTACCTGCAAATCGCCCATGGAGATGTTCGCGGCGGTCATCCGTGATAAATACGCCGAGAAGGACGCCGCCGACGGGCGGACGACGTACAACATCGCCATCATGCCCTGCACCGCCAAGAAGATGGAGGCCGCACGGCCGGAGTTCGTCCGAGACGGACGGCCGGATGTGGACCTGGTGCTGACCACCCGGGAGTTGGTGGACATGATGCGTGAGACGGGCGTGCAGCTGGACGAGCTGGAGCTGGAGTCCCCGGACCTGCCCTTCGGCCTGGGCAGCGGCGCGGCGGTGATCTACGGCGTCACCGGCGGCGTGGCCGAGGCGGTGGTGCGCCACTGTCTGCCGGACAAGAGCAAGAACGCGCTGCGGGCCGTCCGCGTCACCGATCTGCGGGGCGACGGGGCTATCCGCCATGTGGAGCTGAACGTGGACGGGCAGGAGCTGCGTATCGCCGTGGTCAACGGGCTCATCCACGCCAAGGAGCTGATCGCGGATATCGAGGCGGGCAAGTGCTTCTACCACCTGATCGAGGTCATGACCTGTCAGGGCGGCTGTGTGGGCGGTGCGGGACAGCCCTATGGACTGAGCGATGTGAAGAAGAAGCGGGGCGAGGGACTGTATGCCGCTGACGCCTCCGCCATGTTCAAGCGGGCGGAGAAAAACCCCATCGTGACCTCCCTGCTGAAGGAGTACGGCGCGGAAAAGTGTCACGCGCTGCTGCACGTACACTACGGCGAATAAAAGAGCAGCCCCCGGCGTGAGCCGGGGGCTGCGGGTAAAGAAAGAGCATGGCCCCGGTGGGGCCATGCTCTCAGCTTGCTTTCTTGTCCAGAATATACACGGTGACGTTGCGGCGGCCCCAGGAGTAGCAGTCCGCCTTGGTGGGGAACCACAGGTCCACGATGTTGCCCTTGATGGCGCCGCCGCAGTCCAGGGCGGTGCCCATGCCGTAGACACGGTAGCCGTTGGTGGTCTGGATGAACATCTTGGTGTAGTAGGGAATGACCGTGGGGTCCACGGCCACGGTGCCCACGCCTACCGCGGCGCCCACCGCCGTGGTCCAGGCCGCGCCGCCGTCGCCGCCGCTGTAATAGGCGGTGGAGGAGCAAAGCATCACCTTGCTGTAGGTCATGGTGTCGCCGGAGGCGAACAGCAGATAGCCGCCCTCGCCCACCTCGTTGGGGAAGTCCTTTTCAATGGTGTCGCCCTCCTCCACCTCGTAGACGCGGGTGCCGTAGCGCACCAGCTCCGCGTGGGAGGTGTCGTGGCTGGCGCCGATATACTTGGTGGATACCACCTCGCCGCTGACCACGGTGTCCTCATACGTTTCCACGATCTGGCCGGGGATACCCTTGCGGATGATCTCCTCGGTGCCCTTGTCCATCAGGGGGTCCGGTGAGCGAATGATCTTGTAGTCCGTCTCCACGGTGACATAGTGCTGGTAGGTCAGTGTATCGCTGATGCGGATGGCGGGGTCCTCGCCGGTGACGTTCAGCTCCACCATCTCGTCCGCGGCCAGCTTGATGCCGCTGCGGCTGAGGAAGGCGGCCAGGCGCTCGCCCCGGGTGACGTAGGTCCTGATCTCGCCGCCGTGCTCCACGGTGACGGTGCGGCCCGGCTCCAGCAGCAGCTGCATGGACTTGTCGCCCAGACTGCGGCGCAGCAGCAGGTCATCGTAGGTGCGCTCCTCGCTGCGCTCGTCCAGCACGTGGGGACCGTCGCCGTCCACCACGATGCAGATGGCATCCATGGTGCGTACCGGCTCCGCCATAACGGCGGCGGCAAAGATCACCGCTGTGGCGGCGATCATGGTGATGGCGCGGATAGAGGGGTGATCGCGCATGATATGGTGCACCTCCCGCAGGGCCGGGGAACGCAGGGCGTCACGGCAGCCGGTCACCAGCCGTCCGCGGCAGAAGGCGCGCCAGTTGGCCCTGACGTCGGCGGCGATGGCGTCCCAGGTCCAGGCAAAGCAGCGGCCCACGGCGCGCACGGCGCGGATCAGGGCCCGGGCCACGATGTAGGGCACATCGTGGATGGCCTGGCACACCGTGGCCGGCGTGATGCGGCGCCGTGGCTTTTTCGGCTGCAAGCGCTTCGGTTGTGTAACGGCGGTTTGTTCCATAGTACCTCGCAGTATAGCCGCCCGGGGAGGTATTCAAACAGGGCGGGGGATAATAATTGAAACAATTTGTAACTTTTGTTACCGATTAGCAATACCCGTGGAGTATAGCACTATCTTCCGATTTTGTCAAGTTTTGGGGGACGCGGCACAGAGAAAGGCAAACTTTTTCCGGCTTTTCGTTGCGCGGGTGGGGAAAAGGTGGTACAATGGCGGCAATATGCAGTGAAGGAGAAACACGATGGATCTGTGCGATCGGAACGATATACAGGCGCTGCTGGCGCGGCACGGCTTTCACTTTGCCAAGGCGCTGGGGCAGAACTTCCTCATCCGGGGCGACGTGGCGGAGGATATCGCCGCGGCGGGCTGTGTTCCCGGCTGCGGCGTGCTGGAGGTAGGCCCCGGCATCGGCGCGCTGACGGTGCAGCTGGCCCGGCGGGCGGAAAAGGTGGTGTCGGTGGAGCTGGACAAGCGCCTGCCGCCGGTGCTGGCCGAGACCATGGCGGACTATGACAACTTCGCGCTGATCGAGGGCGACGTGATGGCGCTGGATCTGGCGGCAGTGGCGGCGGAGCAGCTAACGGGCCTGCCGGCGGTGCTGTGCGCCAATCTGCCCTACAACATCACCACGCCGTTTCTTACGGCCTGCGTCCGGGCCGGGTGCTTCCGGCAGCTGACGGTGCTTATTCAGAAAGAGGTGGCACAGCGGATCTGCGCGAAGCCGGGCACGGCGGACTACGGCGCGTTTTCCCTGCTGATGCAGTATTACACGGAGCCGGAGCTGCTGTTCACGGTGCCCAATACCTGTTTTATGCCGCCGCCCAAGGTGACGTCCGCCGTGGTGCGGTGCGTGACGCGGAAGGCCCCGCCGGTACAGGTGCGGAGCGAGGAGGCCTTCTGGCGGACGGTGCGCGCGGGCTTTGCCCTGCGGCGCAAGACGCTGGTGAATAGTTTGCAGACCGGCTGGCAGCTGCCCAAGGAGCAGCTGACGGACATCGTCGCCGGCTGCGGCCTGTCCCCCACGGTGCGGGGCGAGGCCCTGGGACTGGAGGAGTACGCAAGACTGTCCGATGCGCTGCTGGCGGCAGCGGGTGAATAAAAAGCTTCCCGGCATTTGCCGGGAAGCTTTTTATTCGCCTTTTTCTATCTTTTCCTCCGTCTCCCGCCGGATGGCGGCGCGAAGCGCCGTGAGGTATGGGGAGAACGCCACGTTCTCGTCGGCGTAGGTCAGGTTCAGGTCGTACTCCCGAGGCAGCCAGGAGGAGATGGGGGACTCGTTGTGGGCGATGACGGCCTCCAGCTTGTCCAGCGCCTTGTAGAGCCGGGCCTCCGGCGTCTTCAGGGCGTCCATCTCCGCGTACAGGGCGGCCATCTCCTGACGGTAGGGCTGGGGCAGCGTCTCCACCCATTGGGCCAGAAGGGCGTCCTCCTTCGCCGTATCGGCGTTGGTCTTGAGAAAGCTGGGGATGTCGCCGGTAAAGCACTCGCCCAGATCGTGGATCAGGCACATTTTAATGACCTTGTCCATGTCCGTCTCCGGGAATTCGTCCCGGAGAAAGAAGGCGGTCAGTGCCAGCCGCCAGCTGTGGTCGGCCACGCTCTCGTGACGGTTCCCGGGCGTCCAGCAGTGGCGGGTGGTGTCCTTCAGACGGTTGGCGGTGTGCAGGACGGAGAGCAGCTCTTCAGGCTTCATGACGGGGCCTCCTTGCGTTTTTTCACAGTATAGCACGGTGCCGCGGTGCCGTCAACGCTTGCACTTGCACGGCGGAGAAAAGTGTAGTACAATGGCGATACGACATAAAGGAGGGAGACTTTATGGGAGTTTTGTACGCGCTGGAGGGCATACGCACGCCGGTGCTGGATAAGATCATGTCGGCCATCACGCTGCTGGGCGGCGAGCTGTTCTTTATGGTCATCGCCGTGACGGTGTTCTGGTGCGTCAGCAAGCGCGAGGGCTATTATCTGATGATCGTGGGGTTCTTTGGCACGGTCATCAATCAATTCCTGAAAATACTCTGCTGCGTGCCCCGGCCGTGGGTAAAGGACCCGGATTTCACCATTGTGGAGTCTGCCCGGGCAGAGGCCACGGGGTATTCCTTCCCCAGCGGCCATACACAGAACGCCGTGGCCACCTACGGCGGCATCGCCCGGTACACCCGCCGCGGCTGGCTGCGGGTGGTACTGATCGTGCTGACGGTGCTCATCGCGTTCAGCCGGATGTATCTGGGTGTCCACACGCCGCTGGATGTGGGGGTGTCCTTCGCTATTGCCGCGGTGCTGGTGGTGGGGATCTATCCGCTGATGGAGGAGGCCGACCGGCGGCCGGCGGTGCTGACGTACACCATTCTGGCTATGGTGGTGTGCAGCGGGGCCTTCGTGGGGTATCTGTACCTGCGGGGCGACACCGGCGCCGCGGCGGAGGACACCGCCAACTACGTCAGCGCGCTGGAGAACGGCTGGAAGCTGCTGGGCGCCACACTGGGTATGCTGGTATCCAACATCGCCGACCGGAAGTATATCCGCTTCGAGACCCACGCGGTGTGGTGGGCGCAGCTCATCAAGCTGGTGGTGGGCTTTGCCTGTCTGCTGGCCATACGCTCCGGGCTGAAGGCTCCACTGATCGCCCTGCTGGGTGGCAGCGCCGCCATTGCCGGGGGCATACGCTACCTGCTGGTGGTGCTGTTCGCCGGATGTGTCTGGCCGCTGACCTTCTGGTGGTTCGGACGATTGGGCAGAAGATAAGAGTGTAAAAAAGAGAGCCGCTTCGCGGCTCTCTTTTGGCGTGCGTGGGGTCACTCGATGATGGTGAGGGTGGGGTGCATGAGAGGATCGAAGGAGGCGAGAATGTGGTCGCCCTCCACGGCATATTTACTCCACAGACGTATTTCGGCATAGTGCTGCGCTCGGTCAAGGGTGATGCTGTGGATAGGAGTGGGTTCAGAATAGCCTTGGCTGCGGCAGTAGACATCAGTGCTCTCGTTGCCGCGGAAGATGACACAAAGGTCATCGCACTGGAGCACACCGGGAATGTCGCAGCTGCCGGTGTATACGTTCTTTCGCAGTTGGCCGTGGAAGGAAACAGGAACGGTCTCAATGGAGGAATCGAGTGGGCTGGCGCGGTACAGGCCGGTGCCGTCAAAGTCGATGGCCATGCCTCTGTCCCAGCAGGCGAAAATGAGTACGGCGGTGAACAGCAGCAGGATGGGGAGCCAGACCTTGCGTGATGTACATATCTGTCGCATGGGAAGTCCTCCTTTACGGTGTTGTACCTGCTGCAAGCATACCAGAAAACGGAGAGAAAATCAACAAAAAAACCGCGTATTGCACAGCAATACGCGGTTTTTGTATGTAGGGGAGGTCAGGCGGTCTCGCCGGGCTTTTTCAGCGCCACGATGACGCCCACGGTGATGAGCACCGCGCCGATGACGCTCATCAGCGTGATCTGCTCGTCCAGCAGCAGGTAGCCCACCACCAGCGTTACGAAGGGGGAGGCGTACAGGTAGTTGTTGGTGATGACCACGCCCAGCCGCTGGAAGGCGATGTTCCAGATGGCGAAGCATACGGCGTTGCCGAACACGCCCAGGAACAGCCAGCTCAGCAGGACGTTGGTCTGGGTGAACAGGGGCGTGAGATCGGGCATACCGTCCGTCAGCAGCATCAGGGGCACGGCGGTGATGAAGGCCCACAGCATGACCCGGCGGGTGACCAGGAAGTTGTCATACTGCTCGGTGTATTTCTTGATAAGGATGGAGTACACGGCCCACATGAGGGCGGCGGCCAGGGCGATCAGATCGCCCAGAGGGTTCAGGTGGAAGGCCAGCTGGCCGTTGAGCACCACCAGCACCACGCCGGCGATGGCGATGACCGCGCCGATGTACACGAATTTGCCCAGGCGCTCGCCATTGCGGGAGAACAGCTGGGCCAGAATCACCGTCAGGATGGGGGACAGGGCGATGATGATGCTGACATTGGCGGCGAAGGTGTAGGTCAGCGCCGTATTCTGCAGGAAGAAGTAGAAGCTGCCGCCGGTGATGCCGATGAGGATGAACATCAGCTCGTCCTTCCAGGGGAGCTTCAGAGTCCTGGGCCGCAGCACCCACAGCGTGATATAGGCCAGACCCATCCGCAGAGGGATGATCTGGATAGCGGTATAGGCGGTGAGCATCTGCTTGGTCAGCACGAAGCAGCTGCCCCACACCAGAATAGTGAAAATGGCGTACACATGGCCCATGACTTTTTGGGTGGCGGACATGGCGGTTCTCTCCTTATGACTCTATTTCTCTCGCGCGGCAGCTGGCCGCAAAAAATCATTATACACGGCGGAAAAGGAAAAATCCAGTAGTTCACGGGTATTTTCTTCCAAATGCCTTAACTTTCTATTAAGACGCGTGAAATGCGCTTGTTTTTTTTGCCATCCGTGGTATGATGGTAGCTATGAAAAATCAAGGAGGAAAGACTATGCACGCAGCGCTGGTCATCATGGCGGCAGGGATCGGTTCCCGCTACGGCGGCAGCAAGCAGACCGACGGCGTAGGACCCCACGGAGAGATACTGATGGAGTACGGTGTGTATGACGCGGTACGGGCGGGCTTTGACAAGGTCGTGTTCATCATCAAGCCGGATATGCGGGCGCTGATGGAGCGCCTGTGCGGCAATATGGCGTCCCGGCTGTACACGGCGGACGGACGGCGCGTGGAGGTCTGCTACGCCTATCAGGACGACACGACGCTGCCGGCGTGGTACACGCCGCCGGCGGGCCGGACAAAGCCCTTCGGTACGGCCCACGCGGTGCTGTGTACCCGCGATATCGTCCACGAGCCCTTCTGCGTCATCAACGCCGACGATTTCTACGGCGCGGACGCTTACCGCACCATATATGCGGAGCTGCAGCGCCTGCCGGAGACGGGGGCTGCCGCCATGGTGGGCTATCTGCTGAAGAACACCGTTACCGCCCACGGCACCGTGTCCCGGGGCGTGTGCCATGTGCAGGACGGGTATCTCAGCGACATCCGCGAGACGCTGAAGATCGCCCTGCTGCCGGACGGCATCATCCGGGACGAGGACACCGGCGCGGTGCTGGACGGCGACACGGTGGTGTCCATGAACTTCTGGGGCTTTGCCCCCTCCATTTTCGACGCGCTGGAGACATATTTCCACAATTTCCTCCGCAGCGAGGCGGGACAGTCGGTGAAGGCCGAGTGCCTGCTGCCCACCATGGTGGGCGACCTGCTGGCGGCGGGAGAGCTGCGCGTCAGCGTATTGAAGTCGGCGGACCGCTGGTTCGGCATGACGTATCGCGAGGACCGCGCCCGGGTGGCGCAGGCGCTCAGCAAGCTGCACGAGACGGGGGTCTACCCCGAGGAATTGAGGTAACAGAATGGATTACGAAAGAGAACGCCGCCGGCAGAAGCGTTACCGGGAGGCCATGCGGAACCGCATTATCGCCGCTGTGCTGCTGGCCGGCATCATTGTGGGTGCGATATTCATCATCAAGGGCTGCAAAAAGGACGACGTCCCGGCGGACAACGCCCAGAACACGAATCAGCCTGTGGACAATGTAGGCGACACTACGACACCGGATAACGTCATCGTGGACGACGAGCTGCTGACACTGGTGAACCCCTGGAACCCGCTGCCCGATGACTGGACGGTGGACCTGGTGACGCTGGATGACGGCCACAGGGTGGACAGCCGCTGCTACGAGGCGTATGTGGAGATGATCGATGCCTGCAAGGCGGCGGGCTACAGCCCGGTCAACTGCTCCGGCTACCGCACGCAGGAGACGCAGCAGAGCCTGTACGACAACAAGGTGCAGCGGCTCATCAGCAGCGGCATGAGCGAGGAGGAGGCCAAAACCGAGGCCGCCAAGTCTGTGGCCATCCCCGGCACCAGCGAGCATCAGCTGGGCCTGGCGGTGGACCTGGTGGACGCCAATATGCAGGACCTGACCGAGGCCCAGGAGAGCACGGAGACCCAGAAGTGGCTCATGGCCAACTCGTGGCGGTACGGCTTCATCCACCGCTACCCCAACGGAAAGACCGACATTACCGGGATCATCTATGAGCCGTGGCACTACCGCTATGTAGGCAAGGACGCCGCGCAGGAGATCTTCAACAGGGATATCACTCTGGAGGAGTATCTGGGCCGGGCGGAGCACTGACATATATAATATAAAGGGAGGCGCCGTCAGGCGCCTCCCTTTATACTAAGACATGAAGAAGTTACTTGCAGTTTTTGGTGTTCTTGGCGTTCTTGGTGTTGGTGTTTTCGGTGTTTTCCGTGTTGGTGTTCTTAGTGTTTTTGGTGTTCTTCGTGTTATCCATGAGATATACCTCCATTTTCTGTACCCTTTGTACCTCAGGTACAGCCATAGTTTCACCGTCAGCACAGAAAATATGCAAAAAATTTCTGGAAAAAGCCGTTGACAAACACGCCGGGATAGTATAGAATACTCGAGAAAACAAAGAAGGTCGGTGCATCCGCCTCACCTCCAGCGATGGCAAAGAGGTCAACAGCGTCATACAAGCGCCCGAGAGGGCTGTTTGTGTTGTTTCGCGGATGCCCGGAGCGTCCGCGTTTTTATTTTGGATTGGAGGTGCTTCGGTATTAGCAAGGTACAGCATCAACTGAACGAGGAGATCACCGACAAGGAGATCCGACTGATCGGCGAGAACGGCGAGCAGCTGGGCATCGTGTCCGGCGAGGAGGCGCTGCGTACCGCAGAGGAGCAGGGCCTGGATCTGGTAAAGATCTCTCCGCAGGCAACGCCCCCGGTGTGCAAGCTGATGAACTACGGCAAGTACAAGTTCGAGCAGAGCAAGCGCGAGAAGGAAGCCAGAAAGAACCAGCACGTTGTCGAGATCAAGGAGATCCGTATGTCTCCGGGCATCGACGTGGGCGACTTCAACACCAAGCTGAAGAACGCGCAGAAGTTCCTGTCCGACGGCAACCGCGTCAAAGTCTCCGTCCGCTTCCGCGGCCGCGAGATGGCGCACACCGAGATCGGACGCGATCTGCTCAACAAGTTCGCCGAGCTGTGTACCGAGGTGTCCACCCTGGACAAAGCCGCCAAGCTGGAGGGCCGGAATATGTCCATTTTCCTGTCCCCCAAGGCCGGCAAATAAGCTGCATTTCATTCGCAAAGGATCATATTGGAAGGAGAAAACAACTATGCCTAAACTGAAGACCCATAGCGGCGCAAAAAAGCGCTTCAATCTGACGAAGACCGGCAAGGTCAAGAGAGCTCACGCGTTCAAGAGCCACATCCTGACCAAGAAGGACACCAAGCGTGGCCGTCGTCTGCGCAGCACCACCTATGCTGACTGCACCACCGAGGCGACCATCCGCAAGATGATCCCCTACAAATAAGATACGTTTTCGTTAGAATAGGAGGCAATTAGAATATGGCACGTGTTAAAGGCGCAATGATGGCGCGTAAAAGAAGAAACAAGACGCTGAAGCTGGCTAAGGGCTACTGGGGCGCCAAGTCCAAGCATTTCAAGATGGCCAATGAGCAGGTCATGAAGTCTCTGACCTACGCCTATGTGGGCCGCCGTCTGAAGAAGCGTGACTTCCGTCAGCTGTGGATCACCCGTATCTCCGCCGCTGTGAAGCCCAACGGTCTGAACTACTCCACCTTCATGCACGGTCTGAAGGTCGCCGGCATCCAGATCAACCGCAAGATGCTGTCCGAGATGGCCATCAGCGATCCCGTGGCGTTCACCGCCCTGTGCGAGATCGCCAAGAAGGCGTAAGTTTGTACACATACAGCGCTCTGCCGAAGGCAGGGCGCTGTTTTTTACATTTTGCCGCTGGTAAAAGCTTGACAATACTGCTATAATATCCCTGAAAAAAATCATGGAAAGGATGAATGACCATGTATTGCATCAGAAAAGTCAACGATGATTACACCTGGGTGGGCGCAGACTGCCGCCGTCTGGCCCTGTTCGAGGGCGTGTTCGGCGTACCCGACGGCGTCAGCTTCAACAGCTATCTCCTG
>DJPP01000157.1:12347-12766 GCA_002438575.1 Oscillospiraceae bacterium UBA6409
CTGGTGGTCCACCACATGGAGCCGGACCATGCCGCCGAGATGGCCGACCTGGCCCGGCAGTACCCGGATATGGCCATCCTGTGCAGCGCTGCCGCCAAGAACATGATCGCTCAGTTTTTCGACGCGGAGCTGGCCGGCCGCGTCACCGTGGTGAAGGAGGGCGATACCCTATGCACCGGCCGCCACACCCTGCGCTTTATCGCCGCGCCCATGGTCCACTGGCCGGAGGTGCTGATGACCTATGACGAGACGGACAAGCTGCTGCTGTCCGCCGATGCCTTCGGCAGCTTCGGCGCACTGAACGGCGCCCTGTTTGCCGACGAGGTGGACTTTGACCGGGAGGTGCTGGACGAGGCACGGCGGTATTACAGCAACATTGTGGGCAAGTACGGCGCTCAGGTCCAGGCGGTGCTGCAAAA
>DJPP01000157.1:12848-13844 GCA_002438575.1 Oscillospiraceae bacterium UBA6409
CAGGACCTGGGCTATATCCTGGGCAAATACGACCTGTGGAGCCGCTGGGAGCCGGAGGTCCGCGGCGTGATGATCGCCTACGCCTCCGTGTACGGCAACACGGAGAACGCCGCCAATATCCTGGCCTGCCGTCTGGCGGAGCAGGGGGTAAAGGTGAAGATGTACGACGTGTCCGTGACGCCCAGCTCCTATGTGGTATCCGATGCCTTCAAATACAGCCACCTGGTGTTTGCCGCGCCTACCTATAACGGCGGCGTGTTCATCACCATGGACGAGGTCCTGCGGGACATCGCCTCCCACGGCCTTCAGAACCGCGGCTTTGCCCTGATGGAGAACGGCACCTGGGCACCTGTCACCGCCCGGCAGATGGCCGCACTGCTGGAGCCCCTGAAGGGCTGGCGGCAGGTGGGGGAGAGCGTGACCGTCCGGTCCGCCGCCCACGCGCCCCAGCTGGCAGCCATCGAGACCCTGGCCGCCGCCCTGACCGCGGATATTTCCGGGGAAAAGCAGTAAAAAACTGCGAAAAACGGCCAAAAACTTCTTGCATTATGCCGTGCCGCGTGGTATTATATTTCGGTAAATCCGCACAGCTTCGGACTTTCGGTCGGTGCCGCAAGGTTGGCCGGAGGGCGGAAGAGGCTGGAGGTACAAACTAAAACAAAAGGAGAAACAAACCAACATGGCAAATCAGAACGTCGTATCCATGAAGTCCCTGCTGGAGGCAGGCGTCCACTTCGGTCACCAGACCCGCCGCTGGAACCCCAAGATGGCTCCCTATATCTACACGGAGCGCAACGGCATCTATATCATCGACCTGCAGAAGACCGTGAAGAAGCTGGAGGAGGCCTATGCCTTCGTGCGTCAGCTGTCCGAGAACGGCCAGACGCTGCTGTTCGTGGGTACCAAGAAGCAGGCTCAGGAGGCCATCAAGGACGAGGCGCTGCGCTGCGGCCAGTACTACGTCAACGCCCGCTGGCTGGGCGGCATGATGACCAA
>DJPP01000076.1:0-4609 GCA_002438575.1 Oscillospiraceae bacterium UBA6409
TTTTTTGCACATATCTTAATAAAATCTTACACTCCTGTAAGTTGACAGTGAAAACGTTTTCGCGTACAATAAGCCTGTAACAAATGGGCAGAACTGCCCAAAAATCCGAAACGCAACCGCCGGTTGACACATTTCCAGCCCCGGTTTATAGACCGCAACCGGCAAAACCCGTATGATAGCGCCATCAAAACCAAACGGCGGCACCCGCCGTCATACGGAAGGAGAGCATACCTATGATTTTAGCTGACAAGATCGTGTCCCTGCGGAAAAAGGCAGGCTGGAGCCAGGAGGACCTGGCTGAGAAGCTGGGCGTCACCCGCCAGTCCGTATCCAAATGGGAGGGCGCACAGTCCGTGCCCGATATGGATAAGGTCGTGATGATGAGCCGCCTGTTCGGTGTCTCCACCGACTTCCTGCTGAAGGACGAACTGGAGGAGGAAACGCCCTGTGCCGCGGCCCAGGACGACGACACGCCCCTGCGCCGCGTCACCATGGAGCAGGCCTCCGCCTACCTGGCCCTGCGTAAGGCCGCCGCGCCGAAGATCGCCATAGCCACCGCCCTGTGCATCATCTCCCCGGTCACGCTGATCCTGCTGGCCGGCATGAGCGAGGTGCAGCGCTTCCACATCTCCGAAAATGCCGCCAGCGGCATCGGCCTGTGCGTGCTGCTGGCGCTTGTAGCACTGGCTGTGAGCATCTTCCTGCGGACAGGCGCGGAGGCAAAGGACTATAAGTTTTTGGAGGAGGAACCCTTCGAGACGGAGTACGGCGTGGAGGGCATGGTGCGCCAGCGGCAGCAGGAGTACAAGGAGCCCCATACCCGGCTCGTCACCGTGGGTGTGGTGCTGTGTGTGCTGGCCGCCGTACCGCTGTTCGCCGCCATGTGCATAAACGGCAGCGACCTGCTCTATATCGCCGCTGTCTGCGCGTTGCTGGTGCTGGTGGCTATCGGCTGTCTGGCCCTGGTCACAGCCGGCGTGTATCAGGGCGCCATGGAGCAGCTGCTGGAGGAGGGCGACTACACCCGTCCCCAGAAAAAGCACCACAAGCTGATGGGCACCGTCACCATGATCTACTGGCTCACCGCCACGGCGGTGTTCCTGCTGTACACCTACGGCCCCCACGGCAACGGCCAGCCACAGTACAGCTGGATCATCTGGGCCGTGGCCGGCGTGCTGTACGCCGCCGTTATGGGCATCGTCCGCATCATCAGCCGCAGCCGCGGCTGATGATGCCGCACAATAGAAGTTTAGGAGAGAAATAGGAGGAACAGACCCCATGCTGGACATTCAACACCTGACCAAGACCTACGGCGAGAAGAAAGCCGTAGACGATCTGACGCTGCACATCGCCCCCGGCGAGATCTACGGCTTCATCGGCCATAACGGCGCCGGCAAGACCACCACGCTGAAATCCGTTGTGGGTATCCTGCAATTCGACCAGGGCGAGATCACCATCGACGGCCGATCCATCAAGGCCGATCCCCTGGGCTGCAAGCGGGAGATGGCCTACATCCCCGATAACCCGGACCTGTACGACTACATGACCGGCATCAAGTATCTGAACTTCATCGCCGACATATTCGGCGTGGACGCCCAGACCCGTCAGGAGCGTATCCGCACCTACGCGGATGCCTTTGAGCTAACAAATGACCTGGCCCAGCCCATCGCCGCCTATTCCCACGGCATGAAGCAGAAGCTGGCCATCATCGCCGCGTGGCTCCACGACCCGAAGGTCATCGTCATGGACGAGCCCTTCGTGGGCCTGGACCCCAAGGCCGCCCACCTGCTCAAGGGCATGATGCGCGAGGTCTGCGACCACGGCGGCGCCATCTTCTTCTCCACCCACGTGCTGGAGGTAGCGGAGAAGCTCTGCGACAAGGTGGCTATCATCAAGGGCGGCCGGCTCATCCGTTCCGGCACCATGGAGGAGGTCAAGGGCGACGACTCCCTGGAGGAGGTCTTCCTGGAGCTGGAGGCGGAGTGATGGTCAGATTATTGCTGAAAAAGCAGCTGTTCGAGATCTTCCGCAGCTACTTCTACGACGCGAAAAAGAACAAACCCCGGTCCAAGGCAAGCACCGTTGGCTTGATCGTGCTGTATGTCCTGCTGATGGTGGGTGTTATCGGCGGTATGTTCACGCTGTTCTCCATCGGTCTGTGCGCCCCCCTGCACGAGGCCGGTCTGGATTGGCTGTACTTCACCCTCTTTGCCCTGGTCGGTGTGCTGATGGGCGTGTTCGGCAGCGTGTTCAACACGTTCTCCGGCCTGTACCAGGCCAAGGACAATGATCTGCTGCTGTCGCTGCCTATCCCCGTGCGGGCCATTCTGGCCTCCCGGCTGCTGGGTGTATACCTGATGGGCCTGATGTTCTCCGGTGTGATCCTGCTGCCCTGCGTCATCGTCTACTGGATCGTCGGTGTGCTGACCGCCGCCACTGTGCTGGGCGGCATCGCGCTGGTGCTGGCCGTATCCCTGCTGGTGCTGGTGCTCTCCTGCCTGCTGGGCTGGGTGGTGGCCAAGATCCACAGCAAGCTGAAGCGCAAGAATATCCTCACTACCGTGATCGCGCTGGCGTTCTTTGCCCTGTACTATATGGTGTGCTTCCGGGCCAACGAGCTGATCGAGCAGCTGATGCTGCACCTGAATGAGGTGGGCGCAGCCATCCGCGGCAGCGCCTACCCCCTGTACCTCATGGGCCGTATGGGCGCCGGCGACTGTCTGGCTGTCGTGCTGGTGCTGGCCGTGACGGCGGCGCTGTGCGCGCTCACACACCTGCTGCTCAGCCGCACGTTCCTGTCCATCGCCACCGCCAACAACGGCGGCGCCAAGGCCGTTTATAAAGAGACGGCCGTCAAGGCCGCCGGCGTACCCGCCGCCCTGCTGCGTAAGGAGCTGGGCCGCTTCACTGCCAGCCCCAACTATATGCTCAACTGCGGCCTTGGCACGATCATGCTGCCCATTCTGGGCGTGCTTCTGCTGGTAAAGTGCAGCGACCTGCTGCCTGTTATATACGAAATGGCCGGCGACGAGGCTTCCGGTCTTCTGGCCACGATGCTGTGCGCCGCCCTGTGCCTGGTAGGCTCCATGAACGACATGGCTTCCTCCTCCATCTCCCTGGAGGGGAAAAACCTGTGGCTGGCACAGTCCCTGCCGGTAACACCGTGGCAGGTACTGCGCGCCAAGCTGCTGGTACAGGTGCTGGTGACGGGTATCCCCATGGCAGTCACCTCTGTACTGGTACTATTGGCCGTCCGCCCCGCCCTGCCGCTGGCCTTCCTGTTGATAGCGCTGCCTCAGGCTTTCGTGTGGCTGTCGGCAGCCTTCGGCCTGACCATGGACCTGAAGCGCCCCAACCTGGTCTGGACCAATGAGATCACCGTCATCAAGCAGCGCCTGACGGTGCTGCTTGCCATGCTGGGTGGCTGGGTGTACGCCGCCCTTGTCGGCGTGCTGTACTACCTGTTCGGCGCAGACATGGGCGCGGCGTGGTATCTGCTGGCCTGGACAGTGCTGACCGTCGTGCTGACGCTGGTGCTGCTGCGCTGGCTCCGCCGCAGCGGAAGCCGTCTGTTCGCTGCCCTGTAATCGTGTCAGAAACGTAAATTCTGCCCCGTTCCGGCCTCCGGAACGGGGTTTTTCCGCAGTTTTCGTGGATTTGCTTATAGACACTTCGGGCAAAATGTGGTAGGGTAATTCATCAAAGAAAGAAAAACAATGCAAAACAAATGCAAAACAAAGGAGCCTTACCATGAATGAGGTCAAATCCCCCAAGAAACCCCTGATCTACTACTACATGATCGTGGTGCTGCTGGTGCTGCTGTTCAACCTGCTGGCCATGCCCTGGCTGGCGGAGCACCAGATCAAGGAGGTGGACTACAACACCTTCGTCTCCATGACCGAGAAGAACGAGATCGGCCAGGTGGAGATCCAGCAGCAGAGCAACCGCATCCTCTTCACCTCCACCGACGGCAAAACCATCTACAAGACCGCCATCGTCCCCGACGATGACCTGGTCCAGCGCCTGCTGAACGCCGGCATCTCCACCACCGGCGAGGAGATCGAGCAGACCTCCCTGCTGACGGATATCCTGGGGTGGGTCCTGCCGCTGGTGATCTTTATCGCCATCGGCCAGGTCATCTCCCGCAGCCTGATGAAGAAAATGGGCGGCAGCGACTCCCTGATGTTCAATATGGGCAAGTCCAACGCCAAGGTCTACGTCAAGTCCGCCGAGGGCATCAAGTTTGCCGATGTGGCCGGTGAGGACGAGGCCAAGGAGAACCTGACGGAGATCGTCAACTACCTCCACGACCCCAGCAAGTATCAGGAGATCGGCGCGTCCATGCCTAAGGGCGTGCTGCTGGTGGGCCCTCCGGGCACCGGCAAAACCATGCTGGCCAAGGCTGTGGCCGGCGAGGCCAACGTGCCCTTCTTCTCCATGTCCGGCTCCGAATTCGTAGAGATGTTCGTGGGCATGGGCGCCAGCAAGGTCCGCGACCTGTTCAAGCAGGCCAAGGAGAAGGCCCCCTGCATCGTGTTCATTGATGAGATCGACGCCATCGGCCAGAAGCGCAGCGGCGGCCAGTACGGCGGCAACGACGAGCGCGAGC
>DJPP01000076.1:4632-7366 GCA_002438575.1 Oscillospiraceae bacterium UBA6409
AACCAGCTGCTCACCGAGATGGACGGCTTCGAGGGCAACACCGGCGTCATCATTCTGGCGGCCACCAACCGCCCGGAGTCTCTTGACCCGGCCCTGACCCGGCCCGGCCGCTTTGACCGCCGCGTCCCCGTGGAGCTGCCCGACCTGCTGGGCCGCGAGGCCATTCTGAAGGTCCACGCCAAAAAGATCAAGGTGGCCGAGGACGTGGACTTCAACAAGATCGCCCGTATGGCCTCCGGCGCCTCCGGCGCGGAGCTGGCCAATATCGTCAACGAGGCCGCGCTGCGGGCCGTCCGTGACGGACGTCGCTTCGCCACGCAGGCGGACCTGGAGGAGAGCATCGAGGTGGTCATCGCCGGCTATCAGAAGAAGAACGCCATTATGACCGATCACGAGAAGCATATCGTGGCCTACCACGAGATCGGCCACGCGCTGGTGGCGGCCAAGCAGACCAATTCCGCCCCCGTGCAGAAGATCACCATCGTGCCCCGCACCTCCGGCGCCCTGGGCTATACCATGCAGGTGGAGGAGGGCAACCACTACCTGATGTCCCAGGAGGAGATGGAGAACAAGATCGCCACCCTCACCGGCGGCCGCGCCGCCGAGGAGACGGTGTTCGGCTCCATCACCACCGGCGCCAGCAACGACATCGAGCAGGCCACCAAGCTGGCCCGGGCTATGATCACCCGCTACGGCATGAGCAAGGACTTCGACATGGTAGCCATGGAGACGGTGCAGAACCAGTACCTGGGCGGCGACACGTCCCTCACGTGCTCCGCCGAGACCCAGACGGAGATCGACCGGCAGGTGGTGGCGCTGGTGAAGCGGCAGCATGAAAAAGCCCTGAAGATCCTCACGGACAACCGCGCCAAGCTGGACGAGCTGGCCGCCTTCCTGTACGAGAAGGAGACCATCACCGGCGAGGAATTCATGGACATCCTGAACAAAAAATAAGCGTTACGCCCCCGGCGCCGCCGGGGGCGTTCCTCGGAGGAATACCGCATGAAATTCATCACGATACTGGCCGTCACCTTCTTCGCCGGCATGGGCGCGGGCCTGGGCACCGGCTTCGCGGGCATGAGCGCCGCGGCGGTCATCAGCCCCATGCTCATCACATTTCTGGGCATGGACCCCTACATGGCGGTAGGCATCGCCCTTGCCTCCGACGTACTGGCCAGCGCCGTCTCCGCCTACACCTACCACAAAAACAAGAACCTGGACATCCGGAACGGCATCATTATGATGGTCACCGTGCTGCTGTTCACCGTGGCGGGCAGCTACATCGCCAGTCTGGTGCCCTCCCGCACCATGGGAAGCTTCTCGGTCGTCATGACGTTCCTGCTGGGCGTCAAGTTCATCGTCCGCCCCGTTATGACCACCAAGGAGGCCATGCTGGGCGTCTCCGCGAAAAAGCGCGCCGTCCAGTCCGTGGTCTGCGGTATCGTCATCGGCTTCATCTGCGGCTTTGTGGGCGCAGGCGGCGGCATGATGATGCTGCTGATCCTGACCACAGTGCTGGGCTATGAGCTGAAGACCGCCGTGGGCACCAGCGTGTTCATTATGACCTTCACCGCCCTGACCGGCGCCATTTCCCATTTCACCATCGGCGGCGCGCCGGACTGGACGGTGCTGGCGCTGTGCGTGGTGTTCACGCTGATCTGGGCCCGCATCGCTGCGGTATTTGCCAACAAGGCCGAACCCAAAACGCTGAACCGTGCCACCGGCGTGGTGCTGGTGGTCCTCGGCGCCGCCATCATGACCTTCAATCTGCTGAAGTGACCGTTGAAATACGATAAGAACGCCTCCGGCCATGCCGGAGGCGTTCTTTCCTTCACTTATTCTGCTCATACAGCACGGCCAGACCCCGCAGGATCAGGTCCGCGGCCATGTGCATCTCGTGCCGGCACGCCGGCGCGATCACCGGCGCGATGCCGCCGGTAGCCACCACCGTGGCCCTCCGGCCCAGCTCGGCCTCCATCCGGTCGATCAGCCCGTCCAGCAGCAGCGCCGAGCCCAGCACGCACCCGCTTTGCATACACGTCAGCGTGTCGTCGCCAATGGCCCTCTCCGGCACCGCCAGCGGGATGTCCGGCAGCAGCGCCGTGCCGCCCGACAGAGACGAAAGCGCCAGATTTGCCCCCGGCAGGATGGCCCCGCCCCGGAACGCTCCCTGCTCATCCAGCACCGTCACCGTGGTGGCGGTGCCCATGTCGACCAGCAGCAGCGGCGGCTGATACAGATCCAGCGCGCCCACGGCGGCGGTCAGCAGGTCCGCGCCCAGCGTCTCCGGCCGCTTGATCCGCACCGGTACGCGGCAGCGGACATTCCCGCCCACCACCAGCGGCTCCTTTCCGGTCAGCAGCCGTGCCGCGCCCTGCAGGGCCCGGGTCACCGGCGGCACCACCGAGGAGATGATGACCTGCTCCACCTCCCGCCTGTCCACCTCCGCCAGCTCCAACAGCTGGCTCAGTGCCACGGCGTAATCGCCCACGGCGTTGTCCCGCCGTGTGGCGATGCGGAAGCTGCGGCGCACCTCGCGCCCCTCCATCAATCCAACGACCACATGGGTGTTTCCCACGTCCAAAGCCAGCAGCATACGTGCGCCTCCCGTCTTACGCGTTGGTCTTGCGGGCGGCCAGCTTGCCGCGGCTGTACACCACCGCCTTGGCGATAGCCGCGCCGGTGATCAGGCACACCACGCCCTCCACCAGGCCGTTCACGCCCACAAAAGCGA
>DJPP01000089.1 GCA_002438575.1 Oscillospiraceae bacterium UBA6409
CTTATTTTCCGCGCAGCGCCGCAACGACCTGTGCGTATACCTTCTCCGGCTCCCGCCGGAACCGTTCCGCCAACGCCTCGGCGTCGGCCCTATCGGCCACCATCAGTGCCAGCTCCATCAGGCTGTCCACATCGTCCCGCAGCCGCAGCTCCAGGGTGAACGTCCCGTTTTCACGCGGTATCACCCGGCCCTGCACCTGCTGCCGCCGCACCGCCGCCTTGTTCCAAGCCGCGATGTGCCGATCTGACAGCTGCCTTACCGAGTACGGCAGGCTGCTCTCGCAGATGCTGCTGTTCCTCCGCCCCTTTTCCGTGATGATGTACTGTCCGCCTTCTGTGACGCGCAGATGCTCTGTCTTCACCAGGTCACCCAGACACTCCGCATAATCAAAGTAGTCGATGCCCTCGTCGCACATGGTCATGTCCTGCAAGTCGGCTCCGTCCACCGGTTCCGTCAGCCGCGATACAATGTACAGGATCAGGAACTTGATCTCCAGCTTGTCCTGAATAAACGCGATACCCACATCGTCCACCTCCTTTTTTGGTATTATACGCAATTTTTGCCCGCTTGTAAAGCGAAACCCCGCGAAAAAAAGCAGAGGACGGCTATCGCCGTCCCCTGTTCTGCTTCTCAATGGCACGCGCAGTAGTTCTTGGTGCTGTTATAGTCACAGGGCGTCTCCACCGCGTTGGGCGGGAAAAACTCGTTCATGGGGAACGCCACGCTGCGGAACAGCCCGCAGGGATCCTCCTGGCTGCCGCAGTCGCACTCGCTCTGGGGCACACAGTAGTCATACACCGGCACCAGCAGCTGCGTATCGCGTTCCAGCCGCACCAGCGTGAACTGCCCCAGCGTCACATACAGCCGCCGTGCTGCGCTGTCGTCGAACACCAGCTCCCCGCCGAAGCTCTGCGCCACGAAGGACGGTATCTCTGCCAAACAGCTACCCATCGTGACAGGGACCGGTACCTCCGCCACACGTGTATCCAGCACGATGGGGTCCACGGCCTCCACCACAGCGATGGGCAGATTGGTCCGCACCCGTCCCGGCACATCCAACTCGTCGAACACCGTGTCCGAGGAGAATATCTTGGCGTTGCCCTCGCTGCCAAACAGGATACACCGCTTATCGAATACACACAGACCCTCCACCTCGGTGTACCGCGGCGTACCGGTGCACACCTGTAAAGTTACCCGATAATAGAAACGCATATCCACCGAATAGAACCCCCGGTTAAACGTCACCGGTTCCACATCGGTGTAGACGTACAGCAGCTCCGCTGTGCCGCCCTTGATCATCTGCGACGCGCTGAGCACCTCCTGCGCTGCCGCCGTGGGATAAAAGCGCAGGTCCTCCACACAATCCTTATCCCTGCATGAGTCAAATATCTTCCGCGTATGGATGCACACGGCCTCCCGGACGCTCCCCAGGTCACAGACCGGTCCCGGCATTACGTTTTCAGGCATAGAATGACCTCCCAATAAGTAGTGAAAGACGGCCTCTTTCATTCCACTCTATGCCCAAAAGGCAAAAAGGGTGCGGCCCGCAGGCCGCACCCTGACACTCATTCGCTCTTTTCCTTCCTCCGCACCACCACGTTCTCCGGCCCAAGCCATTCCCGGCACTCCTTCAAAAACGCCGGATGGTCCATGCAGAAGCCTCCCCATAGCTTTCCTGTGTCGGCGATCCGTATCTTCAGCGGCACCTTCCCTTCGAACATGGTCGCCACCAGCAGCAGATGGCTGAAAGCCGGGTCATCGATGCTCTTCACCCGCAGATATACGGCGGCAGCGCTGTTTTCCGTGTTTTTTTCTCCCTCCGGCAGTTCACTGCCGTTCATAGGAAACACCACGTCCGGCATGATCTGCGGCGGCTTTTCGTCCCGAAGGCTCAGCCGTCCCTTGATAAGCACCGGGCTATTCACTGCCAGATAGCTGCCGCATCGTTCCAGCACCCGGGAAAAGCACAGCAGCTCCATGGATGCCGTTTCGTCCTCCAGCACCACATAGGCCATCAGTGTCCCGTTCTTGGTGGGCCGCGTCTTGCTGGAGGCTACGATGCCCGCCACCGTCACCGGCATACCGTCGGCGAACCGTGTGGGTCCCTCTTCCGAGGACACATCCTCCAGTATCTCATTCAGCGTCACTGCCCCGCTGCTGCGGGCCGCAGCGCGATAGCCCACCATGGGGTGTCCGGACAGATACAATCCGGTGATCTCCTTCTCCATGTGCATCCGTTCCGTAGCGGTGAATTCCGGCAGATCCGGCAGCACCACCTGCGCCACAGAGGCCGTTTCCGCCCCCATGCCGAAGAAATCCATCTGCCCCTCTACGTTCCGTTTCCGCACATTTCCGATACTATCCAGCACCTTCTCATACACCGCCAGCAGCTGCGACCGCCTGGCTCCCGTGCTGTCGAAGGCCCCGCTGCGGATCAGGTTCTCCACCGCCCGCTTGTTCATATCGCCGCAGTCGTACATTCTCTCGCAGAAGTCCTGCAGTGACGCAAAATCGCCGCCGCGCTCACGCTCCCGCACCAGAGACTGTATGAACCCCCGTCCGATGTTCTTGATAGCCACCAGGCCGAACCGTATCCCCTCCGGCTCCACGGTGAACCGATCGCTGGATCGGTTCACATCCGGCGGCAGCAGCGCGATGCCGCAGTCGCGGCACTCGCCAATATACCCCGCCACCTTGTCGCTGTTGTCCAGCACGCTGGTCAGCAGCGCGGCCATATACTCCTTGGTATAATGGCATTTGAAATACGCCGTCTGGTACGCCACCACAGCGTAGCTCACCGCGTGAGCCTTGTTAAAGGCGTAGTTGGCGAAGTCGTATATCTCGTCGTAGATGGCCTGCGCCGTCTTTTCGGCAATACCGTTGGCAATACAGCCCTTGATCCCCCGTTCCGCATCGCCGTATACGAAGGCCTGACGCTCCTTCTCGATCTCCTTGGCTTTCTTCTTGCTGATGGCCCGGCGCACCAT
>DJPP01000148.1:0-5121 GCA_002438575.1 Oscillospiraceae bacterium UBA6409
AAAGGGCTTCCTCTTTTTCTGCCTATAACGACAACTGATTGTATAATCGTGTCGAAATAAGCCTAAATGTATTCACGCTTACACCGCCGGATAGGTCAGCCCGTGCTGGAAGCCGCCCTTCCCGGTGGCCACAACGTCCCCGCCGATGAGCGTATCACCGCACAGGTACAGGTTGGCCTGCACGCCCCCGTCCATTCCGGGATAGTTGGTGATGCGGAATGTGTAGCGCCGTATCGGCTGTCCCGCAAAGTCTGCAAAGGGGAGGCCCTGTTCGGTCTGCATGGCGGCATAGTCGCCCCAGGTGTCGCCCAAGGTCTGGGGCAGCTGAAGGTCCAGCGTCTCGATCGGATCAGGCTCCACCTGCCAGCCCAGCTGCTGTAAATAGTCTGCCATTTCTGCGGTGTCGGCAAGTGTAATGGTATTGTCCTTGTCAGAGAAGCACCCGGCTAACACCACGGTTACGGCAGCGATCACCGTAAATGACACCGCCATAACAGCAATGCGTCGTTTGGATATATGTAATATCATCATATTCATCACCTCATAATTACCTATTTTCAATCTGTTGAGAATATGCTATCATAGGATAAAAATCCGAAAGGAGGCGGCCTATGGAGCGTCTCGACAAGCTGCTGGCGGGCACCGGGAAGTGGTCCCGCCGGGAGGTGAAAGCGTTGGTACGACAGGGTTTGGTGCGTGTTGACGGCCGGCTGGCCGCCTCCGCCGAGGACAAGCTGGACCCGGCCGCGGCAGTCGTCACCGTGGCCGGTGAGACCATCTCCCTCCGCCGCTTTACCTATGTTATGCTGCACAAGCCCGCCGGCGCCCTCACCGCCACCGAGGACAGAAAGCAGCCCACCGTCCTGGACCTTCTGCCGCCCGAGCTGCGCCGTGTCGGTCTTGCTCCGGTGGGCCGGCTGGACAAGGACACGGAGGGCTTGCTGCTGCTGACCAACGACGGAGAGCTGGCCCACCGGCTGTTGAGCCCTAAATACCACGTGGACAAACGCTACTTTGCACGGGTGGACGATGAACTGTCAGCGGCGGATGCGGAGGCATTTGCCCGAGGTATGACGCTGGGAGACGGGCTGGAATGCCTGCCCGCCGGGCTGGAGCTCCTGCCTGACCGCGAGTGTATCGTGACGCTGCAGGAGGGGAAATTCCACCAGGTGAAGCGGATGCTGGCAGCCCGCGGCGCGCCGGTGCTGTACCTGAAGCGGCTGTCTATGGGGCCGCTGACATTGGATGACTCCTTGGCTGTCGGAGCGTACCGTTTGCTGCGTGCGGAGGAGATATCAGCGCTATACCGTGTATGTAGCCTGTGATTTTTTTGACATAACCACAAAAAACGCAACAAGTTTTTTGTGGAAAAGAGAAAAAAACGCTTGCAAAATCGTGATTATGACGATATAATAGGAGAAACGACTGAGCAGATTGCACAAAGTACCGTCGCGGGATTTGCGGGAGGATCACGTTATGTCCGGCAGAATTTTTCAGAACTCTGTACTCCAATTCAAAGAGACCACCGACCGTACCATCGGCGTGATCGATGCCGAGGGCACCGTTATCGCTTGCAGTGAGCTGACGGCTATCGGCAAGCGATGGAGCAAATATGTGGAGCCCATCGTTTCGGCGGACGGCACCTGTGTGGCGCTGGAGGGCAAGTGCTTCAAAGCGCTGCCCAGCTGGGGCAACACATTCGACTATGCCGTGTTCGCCACCGGCGATGACAGCATGAGCCGCACGGTGTGCTCCATGGCTGCCGTGGCGCTGAACGCCGCCAAGAACTACTATGAGGAGAAGCACGACAAGGGCTCCTTCATCAAGAACATCATTTCCGACAACATACTCATCAGCGACATCTATATGCGGGCCAAGGAACTGCACGTGGATGCCGAGGTAGCCCGTGGCGTGTTCGTGGTGCGCCCGGTGGATGACCGACTGGATACCGTGCCCGTGGATGTGGTGCAGGGACTGTTCCCTGACCGGCAGAACGACTTTGTGCTGAGCGTAGGTGAGCACGACGTGGCGCTGATCCACCAGATGGGGGAGGATTCCACCGCTAAAGATATGGAGGAGGTGGCCCTCCGTATCGAGGAGGCCCTGCGCGCCGATGGCGAGAGCCGCGTGTTCGTGGGTATCGGTACCCTGGCCCTGCATCTGCGCGACCTGGCCAAGAGCTACAAGGAGGCCCAGATCGCCATCGAGGTTGGCAAGGTGTTCGACACGGAGCGCTACGTCATCAACTACGAAAACCTGGGTATCGGCCGGCTGATCTATCAGCTGCCCACCACCTTGTGCGAGATGTTCCTGCAGGAGGTGTTCAAGAAGAACCCCATCGACGCGTTGGACCAGGAGACGCTGTTCACCATCTACAAGTTCTTCGAGAACAACCTGAACGTGTCCGAGACGGCACGTAAGCTGTTTGTCCACCGGAACACGCTGGTCTATCGTCTGGAGAAGATCAAGAAGCTGACCGGCCTGGATCTGCGGGAGTTCGACGACGCCATTACCTTCAAGGTCGCCCTGATGGTCAAGAAGTATCTGACCAGCCGCGGCATCGACGCATAAATATATATGCAGAAAAAGAGCGCCCTGCGGGGCGCTCTTTTTGCGCAATGCCGCAGAAGCTGCTTTTTTTGGGAACTTTTGAGGGGCGAGGACCGTCTAAAGGACAAGCAATGCGCGGCGGGGCAAATTCAAAATATTTTCATATCTTTCCTGTTGCCATTTTGTAACTATTTATATATAATGGTATTTGTGGTCGCATTTGGCCACAATATGTTGCATTTTGACGGACAGGAGCGCTGCTATGATTCGTTTGATAGACGCCGAGAAGGTATACGACAACGGGACGCACGCGTTAAAGGGCGTTTCCTTTACCGTGGACGACGGAGAATTCGTCTTTCTGGTGGGGCCCTCCGGCTCCGGTAAGTCCACCATCATCAAGCTGATGACCGGCGAGGTGGTGCCTACCGCCGGGCGCGTGATGGTCAACGGCTTTTCCATGAGCCGTATCGCCGAAAAGCAGATTCCCTATATGCGCCGGACGATCGGCGTGATCTTTCAGGATTTCCGGCTGATCGGCAACAAGACCGTGCGGGACAACCTGGCGCTGGCCATGCGGGCGGTGGGGGCATCTCCGCGGGAACTGAAGAATCGCATTCCCTATGTGTTGGAGCTGGTGGGGCTGGCGGACAAGGAGAACAGCTATCCCGACCAGCTCTCCGGCGGTGAGCAGCAGCGTGTAGCCATTGCCCGGGCGTTGGTGAACAACCCGAGCACCATCGTGGCGGACGAGCCCACCGGCAACCTGGATCCGGGCCGGTCGCTGGAGATCATGACGCTGCTGGAGCGCATCAACGCCCTGGGGACCACGGTGATCGTGGTGACCCACGAGAGGGGCCTGGTCAACCACTTCAACAAGCGAATTATCCTGCTGAACGAAGGGCAGGTCGTCGGCGACGGTCTGGGCAGCTACGAGGTGTGATATGAAGCACGATTTCAAATTTTTCGTCAAAGAGGGCGCGGGCAATATGTTCTCCCACGGGTTCATGTCCTTCGCCGCGATCGGCGTCACCGTGGCGTGCCTGCTCATTATGGGCACATTCACGCTGGTGGCCTACAATGCCAACGAAAACCTGGCGGATCTGCAGCAGGAGAACGCCATCGTGGCCTTCGTGGACGAGACGCTGGAGGAGAGCGAGGCCCGGGCCCTGCAAACGCAGATCGAGAGCACAGAGAACGTGGCCGATTGTACCTTCGTCTCACGGACGGAGGCCCGGGACGCCTATGTGGAGAAATACGACGACGGTGATGTGTACGGCGACCTGGATGCCACGGTGTTTCGGCATCGGTTTGTGATACACGTTACCGACCCGGACCGGATCATGGAGACAAGGACCGCGGTGGACAATATCCCCGGCATTGCCAAGGCCCGCGCTGATGAGGCGGTGGCCAACGGATTTACCACGGTCCGCAACGTGGCCGGCGTCATCTCCATCGCGCTGATCGCCATACTGCTGCTGGTGTCGGTGTTCATCATCAGCAACACCATCAAGCTGACGACATTTGACCGGCGGGACGAGATCGCCATCATGAAGATGGTGGGCGCCACCAACGGGTTCATCCGCTGGCCCTTTGTGTATGAGGGACTGCTGCTGGGCCTGTTCAGTGCGGTGATCGCCTTTGGCCTGCAATGGGGGCTGTATGCCGCCGTGGCGCAGGGCATCGCCAACTCTGACAGCCTGCAGATACTGAACGTGGTGCCGTTTACGAGAATATGGCAGTTCGTGGCCCTGGTGTTCCTGGGCACGGGCATTTTGGTGGGTGTGGGCGGCAGTCTGACCGCCATACGCCGGTTCCTCCGGGTGTAAAGAAAGGAGCGCTTGCATGAAGAAGCCGAAACGTATCCTGTGCGCCGTGCTGGCGCTGCTGATGCTGCTGGGCGCGGCCGCCGCTGTGTCCGTCCGCCCGGCCTATGCGGCCAAGACCGAGGCTGAGCTGGAGGAGGAGCAGCGCAAGGCGGCGCAGGTGGCCGCATTGGAACAGAAAAAGAAGGAGCAGCAGGAAAAGCTGAAGGAATTGGAGAAGCAGATCGCCGAGGCCAAGGCCAAGAAGAACGACGTGATGGCCACCAAGAATTTGCTGGACCAGCGGAACCAGCTGCTGCTGGAGCAGATCGACGATACCCAGAATCAGATCGACGACGCCGCGGCGCAGATCGCCCGGTATGAGCTGCTGGAGGAGGAGCAGTACACACTGTTCTGCCAGCAGGTCCGTGAGGAGGAAGAACGCGGTAGCCTGAGCTATCTGTCGGTGCTGTTCAAGGCCACCAGCATGGCCGACCTGCTGAACCGCATGGAGTTCGTCAACGAGGTGGCGGAGTACAACAAGAGCATTATCTCCGCCCTGCAGGAGACACGGGAGAACATCAAGGCCGAGAAGGCGGAGATGGAGGCCAAGGAGATCCAGCTGAGTGAGCAGCAGGACGAGCTGCAGGGCAAGCTGGACGAGACCACCAAGCTGATGAACGAGTACGCCGCCGATCAGAAGGCGCTGGAGCAGCTGCATGACGCGGAGGCAAAGGCCGCCGATGAGATCGACGCGCAGCTCGAGCAG
>DJPP01000148.1:5215-5592 GCA_002438575.1 Oscillospiraceae bacterium UBA6409
ATCGGCTCCCGCGTGGCCCCCGGCGGCTTCGGCAGCACCAACCACAAGGGTGTGGACATCTGCAACGTGTCCTATACCAGCAGCGTATACGCCGTTAAAAGCGGTAAGGTGATCCTCACCAATACCAGCGGTTGGGGCGGCGGTTACGGCAACTATGTGGTCATCGACCACGGCGGCGGCCTGACCACCCTGTACGCCCATCTGAGCGTGGTGAAGGTGTCGCAGGGACAGACTGTCTCGCAGGGCACCGTGATCGGCATCACCGGCAACACCGGCGCCTCCACCGGTCCGCACCTGCATTATGAGGTCCGCACCACCACCGTGGTCAACGGTGTGAGCAAGATCGTGTACCAGAACCCGCTGAACTATCTGGCGGG
>DJPP01000017.1:0-1617 GCA_002438575.1 Oscillospiraceae bacterium UBA6409
CCCTGATCCTGTCCCAGATAGATGGCGATGATGGTGCTGGTGCCCACGGCAAAGATGATGCCGATGGAAAACAGCACATTGGTGAAGGGCACCGCCAGGTTCACCGCCGCCATGGCATACTCGCTCACACCCTTGGAGACCATCAGACCGTCCACGATGGAGTAGAGACTGAAGACCATCAGCGAGGCTACGGTGGCCGCGGCAAAATGCAGGAATTGCGACAGAAGGCTGCGCGCGTTGAGCATTTTCGATGAAATTCCTTTCTTCCCTTTTCGCGGCGGGCGTTCATACATACACCTGCCGCAACTTTATTCTAACGAAAAATACATCGGAAGTCAAATATACTTGCCGTTAAGAGCAAGAGAGTATATAATGAAAACCACAAGAAAAACTGGGAGGTATACCCTATGAAGCTCTATGTGATGGACGCTTTTGCCAATCAGATCTTCGGCGGAAACCAGGCGGGCGTGGCGCTGCCGGACCGGGAACTGCCCGATGAGACCATGCGGCAGATCGCCGCGGAGATGAAGCACTCGGAGACAGCTTTCATACATATGGAACCGGACGGCTCCGTATCCCTGCGCTATTTCACCCCCGCCGGGGAGGTGGACCTGTGCGGCCACGCCACCGTGGCGTCCTTTGCCCTGCTGCGGCAGCTGGAGAAGATCGGCGACGGAGACCATATTGCCCACACAAAGGCCGGGGAGCTGAACATCACCGTCAGGGGCGGTACCGTCTGGATGGATATGGCGCCGCCGCAGCTGATCGGCGACATCCCGGCGGCGGAGCGCGCCGCGCTGTACGCCGCCTATGGCCTGACGGAGGCGGACTGCCCGGAGGGGTATATCCCGCGGATGGTGTCCACCGGTCTGGCGGACATTATGATGCCTGTCCGGGACCACGACACGCTCATGCAGGCGGTGCAGAACGCGCCGGTGGTCACGGAGCTGTCACGGAAGTACGACGTGACCGGCGTGCATATGTTCTGCCCGGGGCGTGACGGCGTGACGGCCTGGTGCAGCAACTACGCGCCCCTGTACGATATCCCGGAGGAGTGCGCCACCGGCACCAGCAACGGTGCGCTGACGTATTATCTTTACCTGCGGGGCGATGTGAAGCCGGAGCAGGAGAACGTGTTTTTGCAGGGCGAGCACATGGGCAGGCCCAGCGAGATACGCAGTATGCTGTATGAAAAGGACGGTACCGTGACCGTCCGTATCGGCGGCAGCGCGGTCATGAGCCTGGATTGTGAACTGAAGCTGTGAGCAAAAAAAGAAAGCCCTCGCGGGCTTTCTTTTTTTGCGGATACAGATCCCAGCGAAGCGGGAACGGCTATCAGACGTAGCGCTGGGTGGTGACGTCGAACACGCCGCGGGTGGTGATGCGCAGGCTGGGGATCACCGGCAGGGCCATGAAGCTCAGGGTCATAAACGGGTCGATACCGGTGGACACACCCAGGTCGTAGGCAGCTTTTTTGGCGTTCTCCAGGTCGCGGTTCACGTTTATGAGCGTGTCGTCGGACATGATGCCGGCGATGGCCAGCAGCAGCTCGCCCTTTACCTGACCGTTTTCCACCACGGTGATGCCGCCGTGCTGCTGCACGATGCGGTTGGCGGC
>DJPP01000017.1:1736-3034 GCA_002438575.1 Oscillospiraceae bacterium UBA6409
CCGATATGGTGGGTGTTCTTGTGACGCTCGATAACGGCGATCTTCAGTATATCGTAGTCCACGTCAATGCGGTCGGTATAGCCGCCGTCGGTGGTGGTGATCTCGCCGTTGACCATGCCGATGACCGCGTGTGGCCGGCTGTCGGTGAAGTCGGCGGCGGTCAGCGGGGCCACATGGAAGGTGTCGTGGGCGCGGTTGACCAGATAGGGGTCGATCTCCGGGACGGGGAAGTCCGCCACCACGCCATGGTCTACCATCAGTACGCCGCGCTTGTAGACCTTTTCGATGTTGAAGTGCTCAAAGTCGTCGATGATGACGAAGTCCGCCAGATAGCCGGGTGCGATGGCACCGCGGTTGTTCAGCAGGAAGTAGCGGGCGGCGTTGTGGCAGGCGGCCTTGATGGCAGTGATGGGATCGGCACCCAGAGAGATGGCCTTTTTAACGATGTAGTCGATGTGACCCTTTTCCAGCAGGTCGTTGGGGTGCTTGTCATCGGTGCAGAACATACAGCGTTCCACATACTTGTCGCACAGCAGGGGGACCAGCGCTTCCAGATTGCGGGCGGCGGTGCCCTCGCGGATCATAATGAACTGACCGCGCTGGAGCTTTGCAATGGCGTCGTTCAGGTCGTGGCACTCGTGGTCGGAGTACACGCCGGCGGCGATGTAGGCGTTCAGATCGTTGCCCACCAGGTCGGGGGCGTGGCCGTCGATCTTCTTGTGATGGGCCTGACTGGCCACGATCTTCTCCACCACCTGGGGATCGCCGTTGATGGTGCCCACGAAGTTCATCATCTCGGCCAGACCCTGTACACGGGGATGGTCATAGAAGCTGTCAATGGCCCGGTAGTCCAGGTTGGCGCCGGACTCGTCCAGCGGCGTGGCCGGCACGCAGGAGGGCAGCATGAATCGCACGTCCACGGGTAGGTCCTCGGTGGCCTGGAGCATATACTCGATGCCGTCGGTGCCCATGACGTTGGCGATCTCGTGGGGGTCGGTGATGACGGTGGTGGTGCCGTGGGGCAGCACCGCCTTGGCAAACTCTGTGGGGCTGACCAGAGAACTCTCCAGATGAATGTGGGCGTCCACAAAACCGGGGAGGACGATCCTGCCGCCCATGTCCACCTCCGTATTGCCGCTGTATTCGCCCATGCCCACGATCAGGCCCTCGGCTACGGCGATGTCGCCGTGACACAGCTCGTTGGAGAATACGTTGACATAGGTGGCGTTTTTCAGCACCAGATCGGCCTTTTCGCGGCCGGCGGCCACGGCGATGACCCGCAGCTTTTTCGTCAGCTT
>DJPP01000017.1:3121-5458 GCA_002438575.1 Oscillospiraceae bacterium UBA6409
CAAAGCATTAGTTTTGTTAATTCTACATATTACCACCGCTTATCGCAAAAGTCCATCCCCACGGGCCATAAAAAATGCGCGGCAGATGGCGGCAGCCATGCGGTTTTGCTAATGAGAACAAAAAAGAAGCGCCCGCAGGCGCTTCTTTTCACTTGATGCTGCCGTCGGCATTGAATACCGGAAGGACACCCAGGTACTTGATGTCCTTGCGGTCTGCCGCGCCGCCCTCGGCCAACACGGCGATGCGGTCCACCACGGTGCCGCCGGCCATCTTTACCAGCTCCTCCATAGCGTGGAGGGAGCCGCCGGTGGAGATCACGTCGTCCATGAGGACGATGCGTTTGCCGCGGATCAGGTCGGCGTCGTCACGGCCCAGATACAGCTTCTGCACCCCGGCGGTGGTGATGGACTTATCCTCCACGTGCAGGGGATCGGGCATATAGGCCTTGGGGCCCTTGCGGGCGATAAAGTAATGCTTGGCGCCGCTTTGACGGGCCATCTCGTGGATCAGGGGGATGGATTTGGCCTCGGCGGTGAACAGATAGTCGTAGCTGTCTGCCTCCAGCATGGCCAGCATATCACGGGCACAGGCCACAGTCAGCTCCGCGTCGCCGAAGCAGATGAAGGCGCCGATGTACAGGTCATCCGTGACCTTACAGATAGGAAGCTCCCGGTGGAGCCCAGCGATGTCCATGGGGTAAACAGGCATGATACAAAACTCCTTCAAGCGGTCCTGCCCGCGGGCAGCCGCGCATGATAAGCGGCGCATGGGGCGCCGTAGCTTTAATTATAGTAAATCGTTCGACAAAAGTCAAGGATAAAGCAGTTCGCCGAAGCCGGAGATGTAACGGTCACAGGTGCGGGCCATTTCGTCAGCGGTGGAGGCAAAGTAGGGGTCGGCCACGCCCACGGTGTGCATCCCGGCAGCCTTGGCGCCCCGGATGGCCTCCACGGAGTCGTCGAACAGGGTGCAGTCTGCGGGGGAGACGCCCAGTGCGGCGGCGACCTTCTCCCAGAGGGCGGGGTATTTTTTCTCGGTGCCCAGCTCCTGGGCGAAGAAAATTCGCTCGAAATAGGGAAGCAGGCCCAGGTGGGTCAGCGCCGCACGGCAATGAACAGGGACCGCGCTGGTGACAACGGCCATACGCTCGCCGCGGCGCTTCATCTGCTCCAGATAGGCGCGGACGCCGGGCTTTTCCGTTACGTCCGTGGCGTAAATGTCGCCGGCCATCTCCATCCACTCGGCCATGATGGCCTCCTCGCTCTCCGGCAGATGGCAGAATTCCTTTGTGAATTTGGCCGCCAGAGGGAAGATGGTGTGGGCCACGCCCTCATAGTATTCCTGTGTATAGGGCAGACCTCGCTTCTCCAGGAAACGCGTGTCCACGTCCTTCCAGATGCCGTTGGAGTCGATCAGCGTTCCGTCCATGTCAAACAGCAGCATGGGAAACCTCCTTTTCCGGGGAAATATGGCTTGCTATTCCGCGTTGCAGGTGTTATCATATCATGGTTATTGAGCGCTGTAAATGGGGAAACTACCCGTTTTCCGCCGGAAAGTGAGGGGAAACGTATGCAAACGGTCAACTACCGCAAGGGCCTGGGGGCTATGTCGGTGTGCTTTTTTGTCTGGGGCTTCCAGCCGCTGTACTGGTATATGTGCACCAATGTGTGCGGCGAGATCGACACGTTTTTCATCATGGCCTGCCGCATTATCTGGGCCGCAGTGACCTGCCTGTGCATTCTGAAGGTGCAGGGCAAGCTGCCGCAGCTGTGGGCCGTGTTCAGGGACAAGCAGGTGCTCAAGCGGGAGATGCCCGCCTCAGTGCTGCTGTTCGGCGACTGGCTGGTGTACCTGTGGGCGGTGCAGAACGGCCGCGTGCTGGAATGCAGCCTGGGGTACTACATCCAGCCGCTGGTGGTATTTGCCCTGGGGGCCGTTATCTTCCGCGAGAAGATGAACTGGCGGCACCTTGTGATCATCGCCATCGTGGTGGTCGGCATCGTGCTCAGCACCTCGGGTTTCGGCGGCGTGCCCTATGTGACCATCGCCTTGGCACTGATGTTTTCCGTCTATGCCGCCATCAAGAAGAGCTTGACCATCGACTCTATCGTGTCTACCACATCGGAGATCCTGATGATGGTGCCGGTGGCGCTGCTGTTCATCCTGTTTTTCCGTATGGGGGACAGCGGCATGGGCAGCATGACGGTCGTCAAGCAGCTGCTGATGATCGGCGGCGGTGTGATCACCGGACTGCCTATGGTGTTTTATTCCATCGGCGTCAGGCATCTGCCGCTGATGACCACGGGTATCTGCCAGTATATCAGCCCGTCTCTGTC
>DJPP01000017.1:5542-8564 GCA_002438575.1 Oscillospiraceae bacterium UBA6409
AGCTTCCTGTTTATCTGGACGGGCGTCATCCTGTATGTGCTGAACACCGTCTATGAGGAGAAGCAGAAGAAAAGGGCCGCCGTGCAATAGCGTATCAGGGGCCGTCCCTCGAGGGACGGCCCCTTTGCACGGGAAGGGATGGTTTGAATGGTTTACAAATGGGGAAAACTGTGGTACAATACCCTGTATTATGGGGCGGTGTGTCCAAAGGAGGCGAACGCTGTGCAGGGAAAACTCATCGTGTTCGAGGGGACGGACGGGTCCGGCAAAGCCACCCAGTCCCGGCTGCTGTGCGAGGAACTGATGCGCCGCGGCATCCCTTTCCGCAAGCTGGAGTTCCCCCGGTATCAGGAGGAGTCCTCCGCGCTGATCCGCCTGTATCTGGGCGGTGCCTTCGGGGACAAGCCCGGCGATGTGAACGCCTACGCCGCGTCAGTGTTCTACTCTGTGGACCGCTATGCCTCCTACAAGCAGGACTGGGGCGCGTACTATGAGCAGGGCGGACTGGTCATCGCGGATCGATACACCACCAGCAACGCCGTTCACCAGACCGGTAAGCTGCCGCCGGAGCAGCGGGACGGTTTTCTCGACTGGCTGTTTGACTTCGAGTACCGCCTGCTGGGGCTGCCGGAGCCCACACGGGTGCTGTATCTGGATATGCCCACAGAGGCTACGGAACAGATGATGCGCCTGCGGGAGGCCGCCACACACACCACCGCTGACATTCATGAGAAGGACGAGGAATACCTGCGCCGCTGCCGGGAAAACGCCGCCCATGTGGTGGCACGCTGCGGCTGGACGCGTATCGACTGCGCCCGGGAGGGCGCGCCCCGTCTGATAGACGACATACACAACGAAGTGATGACCTGCGTGGCTGACCTCATCGGCTGACGCTGGGAAAGGAGCAAAGACTTATGGGAAACCGCGAAGAACGAAACGAATACGCCACGGCAAAGTGGGACGCCGAGGAGGTCCGCCGGCAGGCATCCTCCGAGCAGCGCCGTCACAGTGATCGCCGCCGTCAGGCCAAGCGCAACCGGACCATCATCTATCTGGCCTGCGTGGTGCTGGTGTCCTGCCTGCTGGCGGGTATCGGCTGGCTGCTGGTCAACGACGTGTGTTCGCTGAACAAGCCTTATGCCGAGGTGGAGATCACCGTGGAGGAGGGTGACAGCCGGGGAGACGTGGCCAAGAAGCTGCACGACGCGGGGCTGGTGAATTCCCGACTGGTGTTCAATATCGCCGGCACGTTCCTGCACTACAACCGCTACGTGGAGCCGGGCACCTACACGCTGAACAGCGACATGGACTTCCGCGCCCTGATCACCAATATGCACGACTGGGAGACGGACGCCAAGGAGGCACAGGGCCTGATCAAGGTCACCATCCCGGAGGGCTACACCGTCCGGGAGATCATCGATCTGCTGGCGGAGAAGGGCGTGGCCACCAAGGAGGACCTGGAGGATGCCTGTGCCAACTTTGAGTATGAGGACTACGATTTCCTGGATGACGACAAGCTGGGCAGCATCGACCGCATGGAGGGCTTCCTGTTCCCCAGCACCTATGAGTTCGACAAGAACCGGTCCGCGGTGTATACGGTGGAGACGATGCTGGTGTACTTCAAGAACAGCATCAGCCAGCAGATGCTGGCGGACATCAAGGCGTCTCCGTACTCTCTGCAGGAGATCATCACCATGGCATCCCTGATCGAGAAGGAGTCCATCGGCGATGACACCGAGCGCAAGAACATCAGCTCCGTTATCCACAACCGTCTGGAGAACCCGAGCAGCGAGAAGGGCGGAAGAGCGCTGCAGCTGTGCTCTACCATCAACTATATCATGAAGCATGACGGGGTCAAGACCTTCGATACGGAGATCGACAGCCCCTACAACACCTATATCAACCCCGGCCTGACCCCGGGACCTATCTGCAACCCCGGCCTGTCCGCCATTCAGGCGGCTATTTACCCGGCGGACACCGATTATTACTTCTTCGCCCTGGGCACGGACGGCAAGAGCCACTTCTTCACCGATTACAACGAGCACCTGAAGTTCATCAACAGCGATGAATACCAGCCCATCTATTCCTGACACCATGGGGAAAAAGCCTGAATTGCTGTCCCCTGCGGGGGACTGGGAAAAGCTGCAGATGGCCGTGCTGTACGGCGCGGATGCGGTGTATCTGGCCGGTACGTCCTTTGGGATGCGATCCTTTGCCGGAAACTTTGACGACGAGCAGCTGCCCCGCGCGGTGCAGTTCGCCCACGACCACGGTGTAAAGGTACACGCCACGGTGAACACCATGCCCCGCTGGAACGAGGCCGAGGCGCTGCCTGCCCATCTGGAAAAGCTGGATGCGGCGGGGGTGGACGCCCTGATCCTGGCGGACCTGGGCGCGTTCACCCTGGCAGGGAAGTACGCACCCCACTGCCAGCGGCACATCAGCACCCAGCAGTCCATCGCCAATCACGTCTGCGCCCAGGCCTGGTATGATCTGGGCGCCAGCCGCGTGGTGCTGGCCCGGGAGCTGAGTCTGGAGGAGATCGCCGCCATCCGGGCCAGGGTATCCCCGGAGTTGGAACTGGAGGCCTTCTGCCACGGGGCCATGTGCGTCAGCTATTCCGGACGCTGTCTGCTGAGCAACTATATGACTGGCCGCGACAGCAACCGGGGCGAATGCGCCCAGCCCTGCCGCTATCAGTATGCGCTGATGGAAGAGAAGCGGCCCGGGGAGTATTTTCCGGTGTTCGAGGACGAAAAGGGCACCTACATCATGAACTCCCGGGATATGTGCATGATCGATCATCTGGACGACCTGATGGCCGCCGGGGTGGACTGCCTGAAGATCGAGGGTCGGGCCAAGTCCGCCTATTACGCGGCCATCGTTACCGGCGCGTACCGTCATTGTCTGGACGACGTGGCCGCAGGACGGCCGCTTGACCCGGTGTGGCGGGATGAGGTGGAGCACATCAGCCATCGGCACTACGCTACAGGGTTCTTCTACGGCCAGCCGGGGCAGTATT
>DJPP01000017.1:8635-13809 GCA_002438575.1 Oscillospiraceae bacterium UBA6409
CACCCTGAGCCTGCGGAACAAATTTGCCGCCGGCGATACCGTGGAGGTGGTGGGGCCGGATACGAAGCCCTTTACCGTGATCGTGCCGGTGATGCGCGACAGCGAGGGCAATGACCTGACGGAGCCGAAAACGCCCCAGATGGTGTTCACCATGCAGCTGCCCCGTCCGGTGCCGCCCATGAGCTTTATCCGCCACGCGGTGGCACTGAGTGGGAAATAAGTACATAAAAATTGTCCCCCGGCGGAGCCGGGGGACAATTTTTATGCGTTGCTGGTGGGATGGGCGCTGCTGTCAGGGATGGTCTCGGGCTCCTCAGCCAGAGCCTCGTGCCGGCGCTCGCACACGGCCAGGAAGAAGGCCCAGGCGATAACGGGCAGCACGGCCAGTGCGCCGCGGATATACCACCACGTCACGGCGAAGTAGGCCACCGCCGCGCCGATGTGGAAGCACAGCAGGGTGAGGGCGAAGACCTCCAGCTTCCGCAGGTGGGCGCGGTCATGGTCGCACAGATAGTTGGCCAGGGCCAGAGAAGTCTGCTTGGTGTTGTTGGTGGAGAAGATGGTGGAACTGTAAAAGCCGCGGGCGCCGCCGAAGCTGCTCCACTGGACACTCATGGCAAAGAAGATGGGATACAGAGCCACCACAACGTTCAGCGTTTCCGGCAGGAAGGCTACGGCCACGGCGGCTGCGGCGGTGATAACGGGCGATACATAGTGCATATCCCAGCCCCACCAGTGGGGCAGCAGCACCGTCAGCATAGTGCCCAGCACGTACAGCACCAGCGCGCCCAGGTGCAGGAGCACGGCGTGCAGATCGCCGCGCAGGGCGTCCAGCAGCAGCTCGATCAGGTTCACCGTCTGGGCGTTGCCCATGACGCCGCTGTTGACAAGAACGGCGTAGCAGCCGAAGAAGCCGCCCACGGCGCAGAAGGATAGGTGGCGGTACAGGTCGATATGATCGTTATGGGAGAGCTTTTGCACGGGATGTCCCTCTTTCTGTAAAAATGACGGTTTCCAGTATACCACAGCGGTGCGGAAAGGCAAGGGGGAATATCTCACAAAAAGGGAAATTTTGTGTTGACAATGGGGAACGTTGTGGTAAAATAACGCTATATTCCATAATGGCGATGAGAGAGAAGAGTTACCGGAGACCGCCCGGAGCGAGACGGGGACAGTGCAAGCCCGTTGGGACCGGCACGGTGACAGCCGCTTTTGAGCCTGCCGCGACGAACGGCACGGGATGCTCCCGTTACAGGGCGCTGAGAGGGCGGCTTGCCGCCAAATCAGGGTGGTACCGCGGAAGTGACTTTCGCCCCTGTCTGCTTTGGCAGACAGGGGCGTTTTTCGTTGCAGGAGGTGGAAATGCACTATACCATTATCGACATGGAAAAAGACCCGCGCTGCGGGCAGTTCGCCTATTTCCGAACCATGCAGTATCCCTTTGCCAGTGTTACCGTGGAGGTGGACATCACCGATATGATGGCGGCGCGGGGCGGCAGGCCTTTTTTCCTGAGCCTGCTGTATGCGGTGGTGCGGGCGGCCAATGCCGTGCCCCAGCTGCGGCGGCGCATCCTGCCGGATGGACGGGTGGCGGAGTATGACTGGTGCGCGCCGTCCTACACCGTGATGAAGCCGGACGGCGTGTACGTCTACGCCACGGTGGAGGGCGATCTTGCCTATGAGGCGTTCGTGGCCGAGGGGCAGCGCCGCCAGAAAGAGGTGCTGGAACGGGGAACACTCACCGAGGACGGCGACCTGCGGAGCTTTTTCTTCGTGTCCAGCGTGCCCTGGCTGCACTATACGCACGCACAGAACCCCATGGAAAACCCCGATGACAGCAACCCCCGCATCAACTGGGGGAAGTATGTGACTGTTAACGGGAGAACGACGCTGCCGGTGACACTGACGGTACATCACGCGCTGGCGGACGGGCTGCATATTTCCGGATTCTATCAGAAGCTGGAAGAGGAACTGGCGGAGTTGACCCGCCAATGGAACGAGAGCAAAAAAGATTTTTAGTATATATTGCAAAGGAGACAACGACTATGAGCCATCCCTATCACGGCCTGAACGAACTGCGTGAGATGTTCCTGAAGTTCTTTGAGACGAAGGGCCACCTGCGGCTGCCCAGCTTTTCACTGGTGCCCCAGAACGACAAATCCATTCTGCTGATCAACGCCGGCATGACCCCCATGAAGCCCTGGTTCAAGGGCGAGGAGGAGCCGCCCTGCCGCCGCGTCTGCACCTGTCAGAAGTGCATCCGCACCGGTGATATCGACAACGTGGGCAAGACCGCCCGCCACGGCACCTATTTTGAGATGCTGGGCAACTTTTCCTTCGGCGACTACTTTAAGCACGAGGCCATTGCCTGGTCCTGGGAGTTTTTGACCTCCCCCGAGTGGGTGGGGCTGGAGGCCGACCGGTTATATCCCTCCGTGTATGAGAGCGACGACGAGGCATTCGCCATCTGGCGTGACGAGATCGGTATTCCCGAGGAAAAGATATTCCGCTTCGGTAAGGAGGACAACTTCTGGGAGCATGGTTCTGGTCCCTGCGGCCCCTGCTCCGAGATCTACTACGACCGCGGACCGGAGTACGGCTGCGGTAAACCCGGCTGCACCGTGGGCTGCGACTGCGACCGCTATATCGAGATCTGGAACAACGTGTTCAGCCAGTTCGACAACGACGGCCACAACAACTACACCGAGCTGAAGCAGAAGAACATCGACACCGGCATGGGCCTGGAGCGCCTGGCCTGTGTGTGCCAGAACGTGGCCAGCCTGTTCGACGTGGACACGGTGATGAACATTACCCACAAGGTCAGCGAGTTGACCGGCGCTCACTACGGCGAGAGCTACAAGCGGGACGTGAGCCTGCGCGTGATCACCGACCACATCCGATCCGCCACGTTTATGATCTGCGACGGTATCCTGCCCAGCAACGAGGGCCGCGGCTACGTGCTGCGCCGCCTGCTGCGCCGCGCCGCCCGCCACGGCAAGCTGCTGGGCGTCAACGAGCCGTTCCTGTACAAGGTGGTGGACACTGTTGTCCATGAGAACGAGGGCCAGTACCCCGATCTGCGGGAAAAGCAGAGCTACATCACCAAGGTCATCCGCACCGAGGAGGAGAACTTCGCCCGCACCATCGACGGCGGTATCCGTATTTACAACGAGATGCTAGCGGGCCACAAGGAGCGCGGTGAGACAGTGTTTTCCGGCGCTGACGCCTTCAAGCTGTACGATACCTTCGGTTTCCCCATCGACCTGACGGTCGAGATGGCGGCCGAGGAGGGCATGACCGTGGATGAGGATGCCTTCAAGGCGCTGATGACTGAGCAGAAGGAGCGCGCCCGCGAGGCCCGCAAGGCGTTGGGCGACCTGGGCTGGGCTGGCGTGGAGTTCGGCAAGGATATGCCCGCCACGGAGTTCGTGGGCTATGACCATGACACGGTGGACGGCGCGAAAGTGCTTGGCATCGTGGCCGAGGGCGAGCTGGTGGACGAGATCGTGTCCGGCATGGAGGCCATCCTGGTGCTGGACAAAACGCCCTTCTACGCCGAGATGGGCGGTCAGGTGGCTGACCACGGCGTGATCACCGGCGACGGCATGGAGTTTGTGGTCAACGACGTGCAGAAGAACAAGGGCGGCAAGTTCATGCACTACGGCAAGCTGCTCAGCGGCAGCGTGGCTGTGGGCGACAGTGTAGCGGCATCCATCGACACCGACCGCCGCGCCGCCATCCGCCGTGCCCACAGCGCCACCCATTTGCTGGATGCGGCGCTGGTGAAGGTGCTGGGCGACCATGTGCATCAGGCTGGCTCTCTGGTGGAGCCGGACCGGCTGCGTTTTGACTTTACCCACTTTGAGGGCATTACTCCGGAGCAGCTGGAGCAGGTGGAGGACATGGTCAACGACGCCATCCTTGACGGCATGACAATCACCACCGAGGAGCTGCCCATTGCCGAGGCTAAGGCCCGGGGGGCGGTGGCCACCTTCGGCGAGAAGTACGGCCAGACCGTGCGGGTGGTGACCATGGGTGATTTCTCCATGGAACTGTGCGGCGGCACCCATCTGGATAACACCGCCAAAGCCGGTCCGTTCCGTATCAAGAGCGAGAGCAGTGTGGCTTCCGGTGTGCGCCGTATTGAGGCCACTACCGGCAAGGCCACCATGGAGGATATGCGCCGCAGCCGCGGGCTGCTGAACCGGGCATCCCAGTTCTTCAAGTCCGCGCCGGAGACGCTGATGGAGCGCCTGGAGCAGCAGGCCAGCGAGATGAAGGCGCTGCGGCAGGCGTTGGAGAAGTTTAAGAGCGAGGCGTCCATGGGCGAGGCCAAGCAGATCCTGGCCTCCGCCAAAACCGTGGGAGGCCTGCACATCATCACAGGCACCCGTCAGGGGCTGGACGCCAACGCCCTGCGGCTGATGGGCGACTTCCTGCGGGACAAGGATCCCAGCGTAGTGGGCGTGCTGGCCAGCATCCAGGGCGAGAAGGTGACGTTCCTGGCGGTCTGCGGCAAGGAGGCCGTGGCCAAGGGAGTGAAGGCCGGCGAGTTGGTGAAGGCCGTGTCCGGGATCTGCGGGGGAAAGGGCGGCGGAAAGCCGGACAGCGCTATGGGCGGCGGCAGCGAGCTGCTGAAGGTGGACGACGCGCTGGCGGCCGTGGATGATTTCGTGGCTGAAAAGTTGAAATAATGTTCTGTATTGTGCGGAAATGACTACAAAATCGTATACGAAAGGAGATGCGACCATGAGGAACGATTGCCTGTTCTGCGCCATTATTGACGGGGAGATCCCCAGCAAAAAGGTGTACGAGGATGAACAATGCTATGCCTTTTATGATATCGAGCCGCAGGCACCGGTACACTTTTTGGTGGTGCCAAAGGCACATATCTGCTGCGCCAATGCGATCACGGCGGACAACAGCGGCGTGGTGGCCCACTGCTTCGAGGTCATCGCCAAGATCTGCAAGGAGCTGGGCGTGGAGAGCTATCGAATCGTCAACAACTGCGGCGATCAGGCGGGACAGACCGTGAAGCATCTGCACTTCCATGTGCTGGCGGGGCGGGACATGACCTGGCCTCCGGGTTAAAAGAGAACAGGAAAAGGACCGGCGGGAGCCGGTCCTTTTTCTATGCGGCGCGGCGGGACGGGGGAGTTTTACGCCGCTGCGCG
>DJPP01000146.1:0-7081 GCA_002438575.1 Oscillospiraceae bacterium UBA6409
GCTCCAGCCGAAGGTGTCCATGCAGATGGCAAGGATGTTCTCAAGGACAGCCAGCACCGTCGAGAAGCTGGCGAAGATCATGAACAGGAAGAAGAGCGTCCCCCAGAGGCGGCCGCCCGCCATGTTCGTAAAGACGTTCGGGAGCGTCCGGAAAATGAGCGACGGGCCGTCGTTCGGCTCCACGCCGAAGGAGAAGCAGGCCGGGAAAATGATCGTTCCGGCCATCAGCGCCACGAAGGTGTCCAGCACGCAGATGCGCACAGCCTCGCCCGGCAGCGTGTGTTCGTCCGACATATAGCTTCCGAAGATCTCCATGGCCGCGATGCCGAGGCTCAGGGTAAAGAACGCCTGATTCATGGCCGCCGTGACCGTTGCGCCGAGTCCGTTTTCGCGGATCCCGTCCAGCGACGGCACCAAATAGAAGCGCATTCCCTCCGCCGCGCCGGAAAGCGTCAGGCTGTGGACAGCCAGCAGCACGATCAGCGCCAGCAGTGCCAGCATCATGAGCTTGGAGACGCGCTCAAGGCCGTTTTGCAGGCCGAAGCTGCAAACAAGGAAGCCCGCAATGACGACGACCTCCGTCCAGAGGCCCATTTGTCCGGGGTCTGCCAGCATTTCGCCGAAAGCATTGCCGATGGCCTCGGCGTCCATACCGCTGTGGAACGCGCCGGTCAGGAATTTTCCGAAATAAATGACCATCCAGCCGGTCACGGTGGTGTAGTACATCATCAGCAGGAAGCAGCCGATCAGGCAGAACCAGCCATGGATGTGCCACTTCTGTCCGGGCTTTTCCAGCTTGCGGTAGGCCAGCACAGCGCTTTTGCGTCCCGCACGGCCGACGGCCAGCTCCATCGTCAGAACCGGCACGCCCATGACCAGCAGGCAGACCAGATAAAGGAGAACAAAAAGTCCGCCGCCGTATTTACCGGTGACATAGGGAAAGCGCCAGACATTGCCGATGCCGATGGCGCAGCCCGCGCTGACGAGCAGAAACCCGAGGCGGGAACGGAAGGATTCGCGCTGCATGATAAAAACCTGCCTTTGAAAATAGTAAGCGGCAATTATTGTAGTGGATTTTCCGCCGTTTTGCAAGCCGAAAAATGGTAAATGCGCCCATAGCGCCGAAATGCCCGCCAAAAAGGCGGGCATTTGTCTGTCAAAAATCTTCTCCGTTGCGCACGGCGGGCAGGAAACGCTTTTCTGCTGCGCCCGCTCAGTCGAGCACCGGCTGCCAGTTTGGATCTTCCTTCGCGTCGAAGCACATCCAGAGCTGCTCTCTCGTGACTTTCTCCTCCGCAAGGTTATCCGGAAGCTCCTCGCGGCTGAACCAGCGGCTCTCCGTCGTCTCGAGATTCTCCTGAAAGCAGCCGCCGAGGACCGTGCAGAGCACGAAGATCTTCACAACGCCGTAGGCATAGCGCGGCGGATTGCGGCGGTTTCGATCCTGCACGGCAATGAGCCGGGCGGCGGAAACGCGCAGTCCGGCTTCCTCCAGCGTCTCCTTTACGGTATTCTCCGCGACGGACTGATCCACGTCGCACCAGCCGCCCGGCAGCGACCACGTTCCGCTGCGCTCATGCACCAGAAGCAGCCGCCCGTCCTGAAAGACGGCGGCGCGGGTATCGACCTTCGGCGTCTGATAGCCGGTCTCAGAGCAGAAGAGGTCCCTTGCCTTTTCCACGGAGATATCCGCCTTGCAGGCGATCATTTCCGCCGCGATCTCCCGCAGGCGGGTGTAGCGCTCGAGGTCGTAGGGGTCCTTTCCGTAGGTAAGGCCCGCCTGCGCCAGCGCCTGGATCTCCACGGCCCAATCGACCCAGCGGTCACGTTCGTTCATAGGCGCTCCCCATTCACGCACTGTCCGAGCACCTGCCCGATCGGCTCCCGGAAGATCAGGTTTGCATAGCCGTCATAGGGCGTTTCGTCGCGGTTGATGAGCACGAGCCGGTTCCCGCCGTAATAGCGGATCAGCCCGGCGGCGGGATAGACCGTCAGGGACGTTCCGCCGACGATCAGCACGTCCGCCTCCGCAATGGCGCGGACGGCGTCCTTGATCGTTTTCTCGTCCAAGCCCTCCTCATAGAGCACCACATCGGGCTTGATGAGTCCGCCGCAGGCGCAGTGCGGCACGCCGCCGCTGTCCCGGATAAACTCCGCGGAATAGGACTTGCCGCATTTCGTGCAGTAGTTGCGCCAGATCGAGCCGTGCAGCTCGTAGACGTTTTTGCTTCCGGCCTTCTGGTGCAGGCCGTCGATGTTCTGGGTGATGACGGCCTTCAGCTTTCCCTGCTGCTCCCACGCCGCCAGCTTGCGGTGGGCGGCGTTGGGCTGCGCGTCCAGCGCCAGCATTTTGGCCCGGTAGAAGTCGTAAAATTCCTCCGTGTGCGTCTCGTAAAACGTGTGGCTGAGCATCGTCTCCGGCGGGTATTTGAATTTCTGGTGATATAGGCCGTCCACACTGCGGAAGTCCGGGATGCCGGATTCGGTGGACACGCCGGCGCCGCCGAAAAACACGATGTTGTCGCTGCTGTCTGTCAATTCCTTCAGCCTGCGGATGGTTTCGTCCATACTGTCCCTCCATTTCTTTTGTAAGGAGCATACGCTATGAATATTCAGATCTTCGGAAAGAGCAAGTCCTTCGACACGAAAAAGGCGGAGCGCTGGTTCAAGGAGCGCCGCATCAAGTATCAGTACATCGACCTTGTGAGCAAGGGCGTGTCGCCGGGGGAGTACCGTTCCATCCGGGCGGCCGTGGGCAGCTTCGACGCGCTGGTGGACAAGGGCTGCCGGGCGTATGAGGCGCTGTACATGGCCTACATCACCCCGCAGGCGGCGGAGGAAAAGCTGTTGGAATACCCGGAGCTGTTCGCCGCGCCCATTGTCCGCAACGGAAAGCAGGCCACCGTGGGCTATCATCCGGAGGTCTGGCAGACCTGGGAATAGGGGTTTTATCCGTGCGCCGCAGGCGCACGGATAATTTTTATTCGGTATAGCTGTGCTCTACCGTGACTGCGGCGTAGTAATTGCCGTCCATGGCACGGACCAGAGCGCGTATCTCCTGCGCCGCCTGGGCCGGGGTCTTGCTGCTGGAGAAGGGCAGTACCGCGTCGAAGATCAGGTTATCGTGTGTGGTGCCCCGGACCACGCGGAAGTCGTGGATGGTCAGGGCTGGGTCCACCTGCTTCACCAGCGCGGCCACCTGTTCCTTCAGCGCGGTGACGGAGCCGTCGGTGACGATGGGGTCCATGTGGATGACCGCGTGGCAGTGGAGCTTCTCCATCAGCTCCTTTTCGATATTGTCGATCACATCGTGCATGGCCATGATGTCCCCGTGGGCGGGCACCTCCGCGTGGAGGGTGATCATCAGACGGCCGGGACCGTAGTCGTGGACCACCAGGTCGTGGACGCCCAGCACCGTGTCGTTGGAGAGGACGATGTCCCGTATCTGCTGCACCAGCGCCGGATCGGGTGCCTGCCCCAGCAGGGGGGAGAGAGTCTCTTTTGCGGCCTTGTAGGCGGAGAACAGAATGAACAGCGCCACCACCAGGCCCACGTAGCCGTCCACCGCCAGACCGGTCCATTTGCCGATGAGCATGGCGAGGAGCACCGCCAGGGTGGAGACGGTGTCGGAGAGGCTGTCCGTGGCGGTGGCCTCCATGGCGGCGGATTTGATCCTCCGGCCGATGGCCCGGTTGTACAGCCACATATAGACCTTCACGCACACGGAGACGGCCATGATGGCGATAGCCAGCAGGGAGAAGGTGACCGCCTCCGGGTGCAGGATCTTGTCAAAGGAGGACTTGGCCAGCTCCACGCCCATCAGCAGGATCAGGCCCGCCACGATCAGGCCGGATATGTACTCGATGCGGCCGTGGCCGAAGGGGTGGTCGGTGTCGGGCTTTTTGCCCGCCAGACGGAAGCCCAGCAGCGTCACCGCCGAGGAGCCGGCGTCGGACAGGTTGTTGAAGGCGTCCGCCGTGACGGCGATGGAGCCGGACAGCTGTCCGGCGAAGAATTTGCCGATAAACAGCAGAATATTCAGCGCGATGCCCACAGCGCCGCACAGGGTGCCGTAGGCGCGGCGGACGGCGGGGGAGGACACGTTGTCCCGGTCAGGAATGAGCCAGCGGCTCAGCAGTCGTATCATGCTTGTCGTCTCCTTTCGGCGGGAAGACCCGGCGTTTCGTCAGAAAATAGCACAGGGGGATGGCGTAGAGCAGGATCTCGTAGGGGATGGCGGACAGGCCGGCCCCCAGCATGACCAGGGGGATGGAGCCGGAGATGTTCCAGGGGATCAGCGGGGACAGGACGACGCCGGAGTTTTCAATGTCCAGGGCCAGCTCCTCTTTGCCGCGGCCCTGTTCAGTATATGTATCCTCCAGCAGCTGGGTGCTGACCACCGCGCAGGTGGACTGGTTGCAGAACACCATGCCGCACAGCACACAGACCGCCGTGCAGGCGGGGAAGCGCCCGGCCTTTCGGGCGAGACGCCCGGCCAGGTGCGTCACGCCGTCCAGCACGCCGATGCCGCCCAGCAGCCCGGCGTACAGCCCGGTGCTGACGGCCAGCACCGTGGCGGTGAGCATGGACACCACGCCGCCGCCGGCCAGCACGTCGTGCAGCGCGCCGGGGGCGGGGACATAGCCCAGCACGGTGTCCCGCAGGACAGTCAACAGGCCGCCGCCCTGGACGAACACCGTCACCAGCAGCGCCGTCAGGGCGCTGGCGGCCATGGTGAGGGGGATAGGGACTTTGCACAGGGGCAGGAGGAGAATGAGCAGCGCCGGGAGCACCGTCCACCAGCTCAGTCGGAAGGCGGCGGACAGGTCCGAGAGCACGCTGCCGTCCACCGCCGACAGGGGGTGGGTGACGGACAGGGCGGCATAGGCCGCCAGACTGACCAGATAGGGCAGCCAGCCGGTGCGGTGCATCCGGTGCAGGTTGTCGTAGAGACGGGTGTCCGTGGCGGCGGCCACCAGCGCGGCGCTGGAGGAGGCCGGTGAACAGCGGTCGCCGAAATAGGCGCCGGCGATAACAGCGCCCGCCGTCATGGCCGCGCCCACGCCGCCGGACTTGGCCAGGGCCATCAGAATGACGCCCACGGTGCCGATAACGCCGAAGGAGGTGCCCAGGGCGTAGGAGATGAAGCTGGTCAGCAGAAAGGCGATCAGCAAAAACAGCTGCGGCGTGATGAGCTGCAGGCCGTGATAGATAAAAAACGCGATGGTGCCGGCGCTGCGCCACAGGGCGGTGATGGCGCCGATCAGCAGATAGATGACGATGATGCTGCACATTTTGCGGCCCTGCGCCCAGGCGGCGGAGGCCATGGCCTTGACGGAAAAGCCCTTCCGCAGGCCCAGCAGACCGAAGAACAGTATGCCGGCCCAGATGGCGGCGATCAGCGACCAGCCCTCCAGCAGGCAGAGGACCACCGCGGACAGAAACAGGACAAAGCAGAGAACGGCGCCCACGGTGTTACCTCCCCGGGATGGTCAGCGTCATGCGGCAGCACAGATCATCCAGGTCGCTGTCGGTGGCGGCGGGCAGACGCAGCCGGCCGCCGCATCTGGCGCAGGTCAGGTCCACCGCGCCGCGGCGGACCTGCATGGTGTATTCGCGGCTGCCGCAGGTGCAGGCGATGCCGCCCCGGGCGGCGATGTCCTTCAGCTCCGACAGCACCTCGTACATGATGACGTTGTCGGTGAACGCCTCGTCGGGGGACGCTTTTTCCTTGGCTACCCGCAGGGCCAGCCCCTCCATGGCCTTTCGCACCTGGGCCTCCTCACCGATGTAGCAGCACAGCTCCTGTTTTACCGGGCAGGCCAGGCCGATGCCCCGGCCGTGCAGCACCGCGCCGGCGTCGCACTCCGCCTGGTGGTGCCCGCCGCACACGCCGCAGGGCACCTGAAGCCGGAAGCGCAGGCCGTCCGTCTCGGCGGTCAGCGCTTCCTTTCCGCATTCGCATTCCATCCGCGCCGCGGCGGCGCTCAGGGCGAAAACGCTGCGGCTGTGCAGCACCGCTTTGCCGCAGGACGGACAGATATATCCAAAGCTACGCATTTCTTCCATGACATACGCTCCTTTGTCAACCAAAAGTCACAACAAGTTCCTGTATTATATACCATTTATTCGCTGTTTTCCAGTATTGCGGGAAAAAGAGTTTTACATTATAATGGCGCCGTTATCCCATATTTCGAAGGATGTGATACCGTGCAGAACAGGAGCTTTGCCGCGGCGGCGAAGGCGGCGTTCCCCCACACCATCCCCATTATGACCGGCTATCTGGCCGTAGGCATGGCCTACGGCGTGCTGATGGCCTCCAAGGGCTACAGCTTCCTGTGGGCAGGCTTTGTCAGTGCCTTTGCCTTCTGCGGCAGTATGCAGTATGTGGCCATTACGCTGCTGACAACGGCCTTTGATCCACTGCAGGCCTTTGTGCTGAGCCTGATGGTCAACGCCCGGCATCTGTTCTTCGCACTGGCGCTGCTGCCCAAGTACCGGGGACTGGGCAGGCTGCGGTATTTTATGATCTACACCCTCAGCGACGAGAACTTCTCCCTCTCCTCCTCGGTGGAGCCGCCGGAGGATACGGACCCCACGCTGTTCTACTTTGCCATGAGCTTTTTGACCTGGCTGTACTGGGTGGCATTTTCCATGCTGGGCGGTCTGCTGGGCGGGCTCATCACCTTTGACATCACCGGCATCGACTTTGCCCTGACAGCCCTGTTCGTGGTGCTGTTCATCGAGCAGGTCGTCAAAAAGGAGAACCGCGCCCCCGGTGCCGTCGGTCTGGTGTGCTCCGTGGCGGGCCTGGCGGCTTTCGGCGCGGACAATATGGTCATCCCGGCCATGGTGCTGACGCTGGCGGTCCTGCTGCTGGGAAGGAGGAAGCTATGCGCTTAGACACGATACAATCTCTGATCATTGTGGCGATGGTGGCGCTGGCCACCCAGATCACCAGGTGGACGCCGTTTCTGCTGTTCTCCGGCGACAAGAAGCTGCCGAAGGTGGTGGAGGACCTGGGCAGGCTGCTGCCGCCGGCCATGATGGGCCTGCTGGTGGTGTACAGCCTGCGGAGCAC
>DJPP01000146.1:7252-9981 GCA_002438575.1 Oscillospiraceae bacterium UBA6409
GCGGGACGGCGCTTTCATATTTTTCCGCAAACAGCGCACACTACGGTCAATGCTATTGTTTGCGAGGTGCGTATCATGGATGTGAAGCGCTTGAGCCGGCAGACCTGCCGGTTTTTGCAGCCGCCGGGGGTGGTCAGCTTTGCGGCGGTGGCGGGAAAGCTGGAGGGCGAGGGGCCGTTGGGCGGCTGCTTCGACGCCGTGGGGACGGACTCCTTCTGCGGGAAAAAGACCTGGGAACAGGGCGAGGCGCAGATGCAGGCGGATGCCCTGCGTCTGGCCCTGCAAAAGGGAGGGCTGGCGGCGGAGGACGTGGACTGCGCCTTCGCCGGGGACCTGCTGAACCAGAACATTGGGGCTACGTTTGCCCTGCGGGATTTCAATATTCCCTTCTACGGGGTATATGGGGCCTGCTCCACTATGGGAGAGACGCTGTCGCTGGCCGCTATGGCCATCGCCTCCGGAGGGATCCGTATGGCGGCGGCGCAGACCTCCTCCCACTTCTGTACCGCCGAGAGGCAGTACCGGATGCCCCTGCCCTACGGCAGCCAGCGATCCCCCACCGCCCAGTGGACGGCTACGGCGGCGGGCTGCTGCATTCTGGGCGCCCAGGCGGAGGGACCGTATATCACCCACGTGACCCGGGGACGCATCGTGGACCTGGGTGTGACGGACATGACCAATATGGGCGCGGCCATGGCGCCGGCGGCCTTCGACACCCTGCAGGCGGTGTTCCGGGATACCGGAACATCGCCCGGGGACTATGACCTGATCCTCACCGGCGACCTGGGCGACGTGGGCAGCCGTATCGTGCTGGAGCTGTTCGCCCGGGAGGGCACGGCGCTGGAGAATTACACTGACTGCGGGCTGCTGCTCTATGACCGGGAGAGACAGGATATGCACGCCGGCGGCAGCGGGTGCGGCTGCTCTGCGGCGGTGCTCTGCGGCTATCTGCTGCCGGAGATGCGCCGGGGGCGCTGGCGGCGGGTGCTGTTCGCCCCCACCGGGGCGCTGCTGAGCCCCACCAGCTCGTTCCAAGGGGAGAGCATACCGGGTATCTGCCACGCGGTGGTGCTGGAACAGACAAAGGAGGGTGCGTAATGGAATATCTCAATGCTTTCCTGTGCGGCGGGCTGCTGTGCGCCGTGGGACAGGTCATTCTGGACAAGACCAGCCTGACCCCGGCCCGTATTCTGACGGGCTATGTGGTGGCGGGCGTGCTGCTGCAGGCCGTGGGCGTGTACCAGTATATCGTGGACTGGGGCGGGGCGGGAGCCACCGTGCCCCTGACGGGCTTCGGCTATTCGCTGGCAAAGGGTGTGGCCAAGGCTGTGGCGGAGGACGGCCTGCTGGGTGTGCTCACCGGCGGGCTGACCGCCACCTCCGGCGGCATCGCCGCGGCGGTGGTGTTTGCCCTGCTGGCGGCGCTGCTGGTGCGGCCCAAAGAAAAACGTTGACAAATACCCGGTGGGGGTATATAATGCGGCCGTAATAAAAAATACCCCCAGGAGGTATACTGAAATGGAACACAGCTGCTGCTGTCAGGGAAAGACGAAGCACCGCACACCGGAGGAACAGAAAAAGCTCCTGAACCGCCTGTGCCGTATCGAGGGGCAGGTGCGGGGCCTGCAGGAGATGCTGCAGAAGGACGCCTACTGTCCCGACATCCTGATCCAGGTATCCGCCGTGGGTGCCGCGCTGAACAGCTTCAGCAAGGAGCTGCTGGCCACCCACATCCGCACCTGCGTGGCGGACGGTATCCGACAGGGGGACGACGAGGTCATCGACGAACTGGTGACCACGCTGCAAAAGCTGATGAAATAAGGAGATGGCAGTATGACAGAGAAATTCGTCATCACCGGCATGACCTGCGCCGCCTGTGCCGCCCATGTGGAGAAGGCCGCGGCCTCGGTGCCCGGTGTGCACAGCGCGTCGGTAAATCTGATGCTGGGCTCCCTGGTGTGTGATCGGGACGAAAATGTGGATCCCGCCGCCATTGTGGCCGCCGTGACGGCGGCGGGCTACGGCGCTGCGCCGGAGAGCGAGGCCCGGCGGGACCTGCACGCGGAGCAGGACGCCGCGGTGAAGGCCATGGGCCGCCGACTGCTGTGGTCGGTGGTGTGCCTGGTGCCGCTGCTTTACCTGAGCATGGGCCATATGATGGGCCTGCCGGTGCCTATGTTCATGCACACGCAGCCCCTGCTGTCGGCCTTTGTGCTGCTGGCGCTGACGGTGCCTATCCTGATCCTGAACCGCAGTTATTTCACCGTGGGCTTCTCCCGGCTGTTCAAGGGTGCGCCCAATATGGACTCGCTGGTGGCGCTGGGCGCGGCGGCGGGGCTGGTGTACAGCCTGATCGAGATGGGTCTGCTGGCGGCGGGAAGGGTCACGGGTATGCCGGACCTGTACTTCGAGTCGGCGGGCATGATATTGGCGCTGGTGACGGTAGGTAAGTACCTGGAGGAGCGCTCCAAGGGCAAGACCACCGGGGCCATCACCGCCCTGCTGGCGCTGGCGCCGGAGTCCGCCGTGGTGCGCCGGGACGGCAAGGAGGTCACCATTCCCACCGAGGATATCAAGGCCGGTGAGACGGTCATCGTCCGGCAGGGGGGGCGTATCCCCGTGGACGGCACCGTGACGGCGGGCAGCGGCACCGTGGACGAGTCAGCCCTCACCGGCGAGAGTATGCCGGTGGAGAAGGCTGTGGGCGGCAAGGCTGTGTCTGCCACCAT
>DJPP01000146.1:10066-11752 GCA_002438575.1 Oscillospiraceae bacterium UBA6409
TGTCCCAGATCATTCAGCTGATGGAGCAGGCCGCCAGCGGCAAGGCACCCATCAGCCGTCTGGCGGATAAAATCAGCGCCGTGTTCGTGCCGGTGGTCATTTCCATCGCACTGCTGGCGGCTATCCTATGGGCTGCGATAGACGGCATGGGCGTGCGCTTCTGCCTGTCCATCGCCATCGCCGTGCTGGTGATCTCCTGCCCCTGCGCGCTGGGCCTGGCCACGCCGGTGGCCATCACTGTGGCCACGGGCAAGGCGGCGGAGCAGGGTATTCTGGTGAAGTCCGCCGCCAGCCTGGAGCTGATGGGTCGGGTGAACACGGTGGTGCTGGACAAGACCGGCACCGTCACCGAGGGCAAGCCCCGGGTGACGGATGTGCTGTGCGCCGGCGGCATGGACGAGGACACGCTGCTCTCCGCTGCCGCGTCGCTGGAAAAGCCCTCAGAGCATCCGCTGGCCGGGGCGATCGTGGCTGAGGCAGAAAAACGCGGCTTGGATCTGCGGGCGGTGTCCGACTTTGCCGCTGTGGTCGGCGGAGGCGTCACCGCCCGGGCGGAGGGTACATTACTGCTGGCGGGCAACGAAGCCTTTATGGAGGCATCCGGCGTGGCCGTCGGCGAGGAGATGAAGTCCGGCGCGGCGTCCCTGGCAGAGAACGGCAAAACGCCGCTGTTCATCGCCGCAGGCACGGCCCTGCTGGGGGTCATCGCCGTGGCGGATGTGGTCAAGGCGGACAGCGCCGCCGCTATTGCCGCCCTGCGGGAGATGGGCTGCGACGTGGTGCTGCTCACCGGCGACAACCAACGCACGGCGGACGCTATCGCCCGACAGGTGGGCGTCAGCCGGGTCATCGCCCAGGTGCTGCCGCAGGACAAGGCCCGGGTGGTGCAGGAGCTGCAGGCTGAGGGCAAGAAGGTGGCCATGGTGGGCGACGGCATCAACGACGCCCCGGCGCTGGTGACGGCGGATGTGGGCCTGGCCATCGGCGCGGGCACGGATGTGGCCATCGAGTCGGCGGACATCGTGCTGATGAAGAGCAGCCTTATGGATATTGCCGATGCGGCGGCCCTGTCCCGGGCTACCCTGCGGAATATCCGCCAGAACCTGTTTTGGGCGTTCTTTTACAACTCTGTGGGTATTCCGGTGGCGGCGGGCGTGCTGTACCCGGCCTTCGGGATCACCCTGAATCCCATGATCGCCGCCGCGGCCATGAGCCTGAGCAGTGTGTGCGTGGTCAGCAATGCCCTGCGTCTGCGGGGCTGGAGGGGCCGCAAACGGGAGGAAGCGCCGGCGGCAAAAGAGACACAGCCGGCGCAGGATATAAACGATAAGGAAAGCAGCAAGGAGGATACCACTATGAAAAAGACTATCACCATCAAGGGCATGATGTGTGCCCACTGCGTCTCCCACGTGGAGAAGGCACTGACGGCCCTGGGTGTGCAGGCGGACGTGGATCTGGCATCCGGCACCGCCGTTGTCACCGGCGACGCAGGTGACGAGGCGCTGAAGAAGGCCGTCACCGACGCCGGTTACGAGGTCGTGGAGATCAAGTGACGAAAAAAGAGCACCCCCGCGGGGGTGCTCTTTTTTATGCGCTTTTACGCGGCGCCGTCAGTCTCGGTTTCCTCGACAACGGGAGAGGTTCGCGCGGCAGTGCGGGTGATGCTGTCGGCGGTGAGGATGGTAC
>DJPP01000091.1 GCA_002438575.1 Oscillospiraceae bacterium UBA6409
ATCCGGGCTCTCGGCCCGGTAGGGATACGTCAGCGCGTAGCGGATGGGCAGCTTCATATCCGGCGTGCCCAGCTGCGCCAGCAGTGCCCCGTCCCGGAACTCCACCAGCGAATGCACGATGCTCTGGCGGTGTATCACCGCCTGCACCTGCTCCACCGGCAGGCGATAGAGCCGCATGGCCTCGATGATCTCCAGCCCCTTGTTCATCAGTGTGGCGGAGTCCACCGTGATCTTCGGTCCCATGTGCCAGTTGGGATGCCGGAGAGCGTCCGCCGCCGTCACGTGCTCCAGCTCGTCGAAGGTCTTCCCGTAAAACGGCCCGCCGGAGCAGGTCAGCAGAATGCGCCGTACCTCCCGGCGGTCCCGGCAGCCCTGCAGGCACTGAAACACCGCGCTGTGCTCACTGTCCACCGGCACGATCTCCGCGCCGGACCTCTCCGCCGCGTCCATCACCAGCTCACCGGCGCACACCAGCGTCTCCTTGTTGGCCAGCGCGATGCGCTTGCCCTTTTGGATAGCCGCCAGTGTAGGACGCAGCCCCACGCTGCCCATCACGGCAGTCACCACCGTGTCCGCCTCGGTCATAGCGGCGGCGGCCAGCAGGCCCTCCTCCCCTGCCATGACCTCAATGCCGGTCCCCCGCAGCCGCTTTTCCAGCGCCAGCGCCGCATTTTCGTCATACAGCACCGCAAGGCGCGGCATATACTGCCGCGCCTGCTGCTCCAACAGGTCTGTCTGCGTATTGGCGGTCAGTGCCGCCACGCGGAGGCCCAGCTCCCCGGCCACCTCCAGCGTCTGCCGCCCGATGGAGCCGGTAGCGCCCAACAGGGCGATGGTTTTCGTCATAGGTCCTTCCTCAATACAGCGTCACAGCGTTGATGAGCATCCACGTCACCGGTGCGGCGAAGATCACACTGTCGAATCGGTCCAGCACGCCGCCGTGGCCCGGCAGCAGCCGTCCGTAGTCCTTGATACCGCACTGCCGCTTCACGCAGGAGAAGCTCAGGTCGCCCAGCTGCCCCAGCACCGCGCCCACGAAACCCAGCAGCATACACCAGCCGATGTGCAGCTGCACCTCCGTACACAAGAAGAAGAATATCCGAAACAGGATCATGCCCACCATACCGCCCACCAGGCCGCTGACCGCGCCCTCCCGGGTCTTCTTCGGGCTGACTCTGGGCGCCAGCTTTGTTTTCCCGAACAGCATACCGCCGAACAGCGCCAGAGAGTCGCTCATAAACGCCGACACCAGCGGGATCAGCACCAGTCCGGCGCCGTATTCCAGCATCCGCAGCCGCACCAGACAGCCCAGCGCCAGCGGGATCACCAATCCGGACACCGCCATAGCGCTGATATCCGGGAAATCCAGTTCGTCGTCTTTGCCGAAGGCCTGCACCGCCGCGATGAACATCACCACGATCAGCACCGTCAGCAGCCATACCATGATCGTATGTATGGCGGTGCCCGTGAAGTCACCGCCGCTGAAATACACCGTGAACACGGTGAACACCGCCAGCGTGGCCGCCAGTCCCCACCAGCGCGCCGCTTTCTCCGGCGCGGCAGCCGCCATGAACTCATGGCAGCCAATGACGCACAGCGCCGCCACCAGCACTGCCGTGGCCCAATCCGGTGCGAAGCACAGCACGCCGATCAGTGCCGGCACGCCGATGATCGCCACCAGTATTCTCTGCTTCATGGTCGTCACCTCACTTTACGCCGCCGAACCGGCGATCCCGCCGCTGATAGTCGATGATCGCCCTGTCCATATCCTGCCGGGTAAAATCCGGCCACAGCGTGTCGCAGAAATAAAATTCGCTGTAGGCACACTGCCACAACATGAAATTGCTCAGCCGTATCTCGCCGCTGGGGCGGATGATCAGCTCCGGGTCGGGGATACCGGCGGAGTACATATTGGCGGAGAGATTTTCCTCCGTCCACTCCAGTCCCTTCTCCGCGCACAGCCGCGCCGCGCGGACGATCTCCGCCCGCCCACCGTAGTTCAGACACACGTTGGCCTGGAACCCCTCGTAGTGCCTGGAGATGTCGTCGGTCTCATGCGCCAGCGCCTGCAGCTCCGGGGACAGTGCGCTGAGGTCGCCGAAGAACCGCAGGCGGATGTGCTCCTTTTCCATGGTGTCGATCGCTTCCCGCAGATACTGCTCCAGCAGACTCATAATGGTATTCACCTCATCGGCGGGGCGCTTCCAATTCTCCGTGGAAAAGGCGTATACCGTCAGGTATTCCACGCCCAGCTCCTTGCAGTAGGTAGCGATGTCGCGGAACACCTCTGCCCCCGCCTTGTGCCCCGCCGTGCGGGGCAGGCCGCGCTTTTTCGCCCAGCGGCCGTTGCCGTCCATAATAACAGCGATATGGCGGGGAAGGCGGCTCCTGTCCACCTCCCCCGCCGTATGGGGCGTTTTCTTCGTAAACAGTCCCATTAAACAGACATCAATTCCTTTTCCTTGTTGTCCAGGATCTTGTCGATCTCCTTGCAGTTGTCGTCAGTCAGCTTCTGCAGGTCCTTCTCGGCGATCTTCAGTTCGTCCTCGGTGATCTCGGATGCCTTCTGCTGCTTCTTGAAGTTATCCATCGCGTCCCGGCGGATATTCCGCACGGCCACCTTGCCGTTCTCGGCGTACTTGTGGATCTGCTTGACCAGCTCCTTACGGCGCTCCTCGGTCAGCTGGGGGAAGGCCAGGCGGATGCATTTACCGTCGTTCTGGGGGTTGATGCCCAAATCAGACTCCTGAATGGCCTTTTCAATACCCTTCAGAATGCTGGCATCCCAAGGGGTAATGACCAGCGTCCGCGGGTCAGGAGAGCCGATAGAGCCGATCTGCTGGATGGGCGTGGGGGTCCCGTAGTAATCCACGCTGATGCGGTTGAGCACGGAAGCGTTGGCGCGGCCGGCACGCACAGTGTCGAAGTCGCTCATCACGGATTCGATGCTCTTCTTCATTTTTTCCTCGTAAACCTTGTACTCGTCCTTCAACATGGGGTCAGTCCTCCTTCACGATCGTTCCGATTTTTTCGCCGCGCAGGGCGCGGATGATATTCTCCGGGTCTTTCAGGGCAAATACCAATACCGGGATATGGTTATCCATGGACAGGCTGGTGGCGGTAGAGTCCATCACAGCCAGGTGCCGCTTGAGCACCTCGTCGTAGGTGATGCTGTCAAACTTCACCGCATCGGCATTCTTGGCCGGGTCGCTGTCGTACACGCCGTCGATGTTCTTGGCCAGCAGGATGACGTCCGCATCGATCTCCGCCGCCCGCAGCACCGCCGCCGTGTCGGTGGAGAAAAACGGGCAGCCGATGCCGCAGCCGAAAATGACCACGCGTCCCTTCTCCAGGTGCCGAATGGCTCTGGCGCGGATATACGGCTCCGCCACGGCCCGGATCTCCAGCGCCGTCTGGACTCGCACGTCCACACCCTTCTGCTCCAGCACGTCCGCCATGGCCATGCAGTTCATGGCCGTGGCCAGCATACCCATGTGGTCGGCCCGGGTGCGCTCGATGTGGCCCTCGCCGTCCTTCACACCGCGCCAGAAATTGCCGCCGCCGATGACGATACCCACCTGCACACCCATGTCCACACACTGCTTGATGACGTCCGCCACCCGGCCCATGACCTGAAAGTCCAGACCGAAGTGCTTATCGCCGGCCAGCGCTTCGCCGCTGATCTTCAGCAGCACCCGCTTGAATACTGGTTGCTCCATCGCCGTTCCTCCCTAATTTTCTATCAGGTATTTTACCTTATTTCTCCCGTTTTGCATAGGGGGAAAATCGAAAATTTTTCTGAATTCTTTTTTGCGGATTCCGTGTGCCCTGCGCCTGCGGCGCAGGATGCAAAACGAAAGGCTTTGTTTTTTTCCACCGGCGGTGTATAATGGGGAAAACACTTTTCCGGAGGCTGATTTTCATGGAACTTCTGCACGTGCTGGGCAATACATACGCGGCCGTCGCCGCCACCGCCCTGCTGCCCGTTTATAAGCTCAATGACAGGGATGTGGTGCTCATCGACACCGGCTACGCCAAGCTGGACCGTTCCGCCCTGACTAACCTTATCGACCAGCACGGCTGGCGTGTACGGGCCGTGCTCTGCTCCCACGCCCACTTCGACCACACCGGCAACGTCCGGTATTTGCAGGAGCGATACGGCGCAAAAGCCGCCATCTCCCTGATCGAAGCCGGCATCTCTGTGAACCCGGACAGCTACCGCGCCAACTATGTAGCCCTGACCTACGGCAAAAGCCGCGAGATATTCCTGGAGGAGTGCTTCATCGCGGACCGGGTCATCTTCCCCCAGGAAGACCACATCGACATAGACGGCACCCGGTTCGGCGTACTGTCTCTCCCCGGCCATTCGGCAGGCCACCTGGGCTTTGTCACGCCGGACGGCGCGGCCTATCTGGGCGACTGCCTCATCGACCAGGCCCTGATCGGCGGTGCCAAGCTGCCCACCAGTATGTTCGTCGCCAGGGACCTGGAGAGCAAGGCCTCCCTCCGTTCCACCGACTTCCCCGCCTATGTCGTCGCCCACAAGCAGATCATCACCGATAAGGCCCAGCTGTGTGCTCTTGTGGACAGCAACATCGACTTTATCCACAGGAAAGCCCGTGAGCTGCTGGACGATCTGACCGACGGCATGACCTTCTCCGACTGGATATACACCTTCTGTCAGCGGGAGAATATCCGCACGAAGCAGGAGCTGAAATTCAGCGTGGTAGAGCGCAACTTCGCCAACTTCGCGGACTGGCTCACCGACACCGGGGAAGTCCGCATCGAGCGCGACTTCTGCGCCAAGCGCTACTACCACGGCTAAAAGCAAACACGAAAAAGCCACCCCATCGGGGTGGCTTTTCTGCTCCTTTTATCCCTCAAAGGGCACGCCGAATATCTGCCAGAACTGCTCGTTTTCGCCGTTGGACACCATGGCGGTGTTCCACGAGCCGAACATAAAGCTGGCACAGCTGTCCGTGCTCTTCAGCACCGACACCGTCCGCCCGTCATCAAATGTCACGGTGAGCTTGGCCGTAAATATGCAGGAGGACGCGCCGCCGTAGGACTTGGCACCGGTCAGCATCTTCTGCAGGGCAGTCAGGTCGGCTTTGTCGGCGGTATACGTCTCGCCGCCGTAGAACTCCAGCTTGGCGGCGGTCATATTTCCACGGAAATCCTCCGGCGTCACAAACGTATAGCCGCACTGCTCCGTCAGTATTTTCAGCACCGTGGGCGGCACGGGCTTATAGTCGGTGCCCATGTAGCTCTCCACGTGCCTGCCGCCCTCCTGCAGCTCAGCGCACACCTGATACCACTCCGGCTGCACCAGTCCCGTCTCCGACCGGATGGTCTGCACCTGCGCCTCCGTCAGCGGCACGATCTGCTTCACCGAATCGCCCGTCTCCCATGTAACCGTATAGACCTCCAATTCGGCCGCGGTATCCGTGCCGCCGTGCACATCATCATACTGCCCCTCATAATTCGCCTGCAAATAAGCATTGATATCGTTCGTCAGCACCTCCGCCGCATCGCCGTAGCCCCTGCCGGACAGCCGTCGGATATACGCCTCCACCGTGTTGGGCGCCTGCATATACCGCTTGGTTAGCACGTCCATGGCTCCCTCGGCATACGCCCCGTCCGCGTTCAGGTAGTAGGCGCACAGATAGCTCAGGGGCACGGTCTCCCAGTCCGGCAGCTGCGCCGCGTCGTACACGATGCCGTAGTCCTCCGCCCGGACGCTGCACGGGTCGTTCTCACCGGTAGAACTCCACGGCATGGTTTCCTCGAAGCTCGGCTGCGCGTCCCCCTCATAGTAGACGATAGAACCATCCTCCAGACACGCCTGCAGGGTATCCATCAGTGCCTGCAGGCCCGCGGCACTCCCCCGCACGGCGTTGTAGTCCGCCGCCACATAGTCCCCGGCGTACACCGTGCCGGACACAGGAGTCTCCCCGTCTGCGCCGTGCTCCTGCCACGAGAACCACTCCGCGTTGTCGATCAGCGCCAACGCGATATAACCCCGCATGGCGATCTGCCGATAGCGCTCCTCGCTCCTCTGCGGCACCTTTCCCTCGTAGGTATACAGCACCGTGATGCCCATGGGCTCCTTATCCGTGCTCAGATGCACGGCGTAGCCGTAGTCCGCGCCGCTGCCGCCCAGCTCCCGGAACCCCAGCGCGTCCAGTATCGCGCCGACGGCGGAATTGTCGCCCACGTATGGGGTGCGTAGGGCGTAGAGCTGCTCGGCATCCCAGTGGTCGGGGTCGGTGCGGGAGTCGGACTGGGGCCTGGTCAGCAGACAGACGGTGATGATGGCCGCCGCGATGACCAGCAGGATGACGGCCCAGAGGGCGGGCTTTTTATAGTTGAGCACGTTCTTCACCCTTTCTTTCACAGCCACTTCGCCAAAGGCCAACGGGCACACCGCCGCCATCTTCGGCTGGGCGGCGCAGGCCACCAGCGCCCGGGAATAGGCGGCACGCTGGGCGGGCGCGGCGTTTTTCAACACCATTTCATCACAGGCGCGCTCCATGTCGCGGCCCAGCAGGATATAGGCCGCCCAGAGGACCGGGTTGAACCAGTTGACCGCCAGCAGCAGAAACGCCAACGGCTTCCACACATGGTCCCAGCGGCGGATATGGCACCTTTCGTGGGCCAGCACCTGGGGAAAATCCTGCTCCGACACGGTCTCCGGCACATAAATGCGGGGCGCGAGCACGCCCAGCACAAAGGGCGTGGACCAGTCGGCGCAGCGATAGACATTGTCCTGTATGCGCGGCGCGGCGCGGAGCCGCCAGCGCATACGCAGCAGGCTGAGGGCCATGTACAGCGCCATGCAGCCCACGCCCGTCAGCCAGATGGCGGGCAGCTGATCCAACAGCGCAAAGCCTTGTGCCGCAGTGGGTCCCGCCGTTTCCTGACGCTGCTCCGGCGGGGTGGAGACATAGACCCTTTCCTGCTGGCGAAGCTCCTGATAGACCTGGAGGGGCGGGCTTTCGGCCTGCTGGAGGCTGACGGGGCTCTCCACTGTCAATCGGGCGGGAAGCAGCAGCCGCAGGGCCACCAGCAGCCACAGCATACACACGGCGCGGCGGGGCGCGCGGCGCAGCAGCGGCCGCACCGCCATCACCGCCAGCGCGATGAGGCCCGCCTGCCAGGAAATTTCCAGTACGGAGGTAAACAGACTATCCATTTTTTCTTCTCCTTTATGGCGCAGGGCATGACATCGTATGCCGCGGCGCGGTTCAGTTACGTCCGGAATTCTCCTGCTCGAAGCGGTCGATCATGGCGTGGAGCACATCGGCATCCTCTTTGGAAAGTTTTGAATTTCCCATAAAAGCCGTTAAAAACGCCGGCAAGCTGCCATGAAAGTTGTGGGCCACGAAGGCGCGGCTCTCGGCGCGCTGCACGTCCTCCCGCGCTACCAGCGCCGTGACCACGGCGTTTTCCGTGTGCACCACGCCGCGCTCGGTCAAGCGCTTGATGACCGTATAGGTGGTGGATTTTTTCCAGCCCAGCTCCTGGGCGCAGAGACGGACCAGCTCGCTGCTCTTTACCGGCTCGTGGGACCAGAGTATTTCGCAGAAGCGCAGCTCACTGTCAAAAATTTTCGGTGTTTCCACAGGGTTTTCCTCCTTGGTCGAATGTAGTAGACCTGTTTTTAGTCTAACGCGTTAGACCCGTCCTGTCAAGTATTTTTTTCTTGCTTTTTGTGTTACTTTTACTTTACTTTCCCTGTACGCTTATGATACCTTAGTGCAGAGGATGTTACAGGGCCATGCAAGCTATGTGTCAGGCACGGCAAAAACGGGTACGGAAGGGGCGCAGCATGGATATCGTGTATGAGGACAAGCGGATCGTGGTGGCGGTGAAGCCGGCGGGAGTGGTGTCGGTGGATCAGCCGGGCGGGATGCCCGAGCTGCTGCGGCAGACGCTGCACACCGCGTGCATACGGACGGTGCACCGGCTGGACGCGCCGGTGGCGGGACTGATGGTATTCGCACGGAGCGCCTACGCCGCCGGAGAGCTGTCGCGGCAGATACGGGAGGGGGAATTCGGGAAGACGTATCTAACGGTGGTGCGGGGAGCGCCGGCGGCGGACGAGGGGGAGCTGACGGACCTGCTGGGCCGGGACAAGGCGCGGCGGGTGACCTATGTGGCCGACGGACCGGGGAAGGACGTGCGGGAGGCGCGGCTGCGGTACCGGGTGCTGGACCGGCGGGCGGGATACGCGCTGATACGGGTCCGGCTGCTGACGGGGCGAACGCACCAGATCCGGGTACAGTTCGCGTCACGGGGGATGCCGCTGGTGGGCGACCGGCGGTACGGGAACGCGGCGGAGGCGGACACGCCTATCGCGCTGTGGTCGGCGGGATTGGCGTTCCGCCACCCGGAGACGGGGGAGGCCATGGCGTTTGCGCTGGCGCCGCCGCGCATCGCGCCATGGACGTGGTTTGAGGCATGAAAAAGACCGCCGGGAGGCGGTCTTTTTATGCGTTTTTGCGCCTGCGGGCGCAAGCCTCCGGCGGCCCCATTTCTTCCAACAGCGGAAGAAATGGGGGAAAGAACGCCGGCAGAAACTACGTTTCTGCACTTCCTCAGCGCGCTATACTTGGCAGCAATCTCCCGCCTACTCTCGCGGGCATAGCCTTTCGTCATCGTTGTCGGACAAAAGGACTGTGCCTGCGTTCACCGGCGCGGAGGCTTCCGCGGCCGCTTGCTTCAGCCACGGTAGGGGCGTTTTCCTCTACCGAGTCAGGGGAGTTTCGCCGCTGCGGCAGCGGGCAGGTGTTGCGCCTGCGGGCGCAAGCTACTTTCTTTCCATGTCGAAAGAAAGTAGCCAAAGAACGCCACTTAAGGAAAGGGGGATTTCG
>DJPP01000102.1:0-1370 GCA_002438575.1 Oscillospiraceae bacterium UBA6409
TATACGGTGAATTCCGCGAAGGGAAAGCCCACAAACTCCGAATTCATCGCCATGATCGCCGACCGCCTCCAATTGCAGGCTCAGGAAATGTGAACACGATACACTATATATAAAAGGGAAAGGCGCCTTTCGTGGCGCCTTTCCCTTTTATGCCCGGCGGCTGCCGGCCAAAAGTCGGCCTTGTAAATCCCGGTATGTTGGTTTATAATATAGCATATTTTCAAAACGGATTCGGAATACAACGCAAAAGAACGTAGAAAAGGTGAGAATGATATGGAACGAATGAGAATTGCCGCGATCTTCGCCGATCAGGAGTCCCTGGGCGGCAAGGACGTGACCGTGTGCGGCTGGGCACGCACCATCCGCGACATGAAGACCTTTGGCTTCATCGAGCTGAACGACGGCTCCTGCTTCAAGAATTTACAGGTGGTCATGTCCGCCGAGGAGTTGGCCAACTATAAGGACATTGCCGCCCAGAATGTGGGCGCGGCGCTGATCGTCAAGGGCACTGTGGTGCTGACGCCGGACGCCAAGCAGCCTTTGGAGGTGAAAGCCCACAGCATCGAGGTCGAGGGCAAGTCCACGCCGGATTACCCCCTGCAGAAGAAGCGCCACAGCGTGGAGTTCCTGCGGACCATCCAGCACCTGCGGCCCCGTACCAACCTGTTCTCCGCCACGTTCCGCGTTCGCTCCGTGGCGGCCTACGCGGTGCATGAGTTCTTCCAGAGCCGGGGCTTCGTGTATGTGCAGACCCCCATCATCACCGGCAGCGACTGCGAGGGCGCCGGCGAGATGTTCCAGGTGACCACCCTGGACCTGAACAACGTCCCCAAGACCGAGGACGGGCAGGTGGACTACTCCCAGGACTTCTTCGGCAAGAAAACCAGCCTGACCGTGTCCGGTCAGCTGAATGCCGAGAACTTCGCCATGGCCTTCGGTGATGTGTACACCTTCGGCCCCACCTTCCGCGCCGAGAATTCCAACACCCAGCGCCACGCCGCCGAGTTCTGGATGATCGAGCCGGAGATGGCCTTCTGTGACCTGGCCGGCGATATGGACGTGGCCGAGGCTATGATCAAGCACATCATCCGCCGCGTGCTGGAGCGCTGCCCGCAGGAGATCGACTTCTTCAACAGCTTTGTGGACAAGGGCCTGAAGGAGCGCCTGGAGCACGTGGCGTCCAGTGACTTCGGCCGTGTCAGCTACACCGACGCGGTGGAGATCCTGAAGAAGAACAACGACAAGTTCGACTACAAGGTGGAGTGGGGCACCGACCTGCAGACGGAGCACGAGCGCTATCTCACCGAGCAGGTGTTCAAGAAGCCCGTGTTCGTCACCGACTATCCCAAGGAGATCAAGGCGTTCTATAT
>DJPP01000102.1:1467-2011 GCA_002438575.1 Oscillospiraceae bacterium UBA6409
GCGGCAGCCAGCGCGAGGAGCGCCTGGAGCTGCTGGAGAGCCGCATCCGTGAGCTGGGCATGAACCCGGAGGATTACTGGTGGTACTGCGACCTGCGTCGCTACGGTTCCTGCCGCCACGCGGGCTTCGGCCTGGGCTTCGAGCGCATGGTGATGTACCTCACCGGCGTCAGCAACATCCGCGACGTGGAGCTGCATCCCCGCACGGTGGGCAACGCGGAATTTTAAGCGAAAGCCAAAAGAGCACCCATAGGGTGCTCTTTTTTCTGTGATAAAACGGCGCGCAGAGGGGCAAACGCCTCTCTGCGCGCTGGCACCCCCGGCCAGACTCTAACTGGCGGCCTACCGCTTAGGAGGCGGTCGCTCTATACAACTGAGCTACGGAGGCGTGTGCAACTGGTATTGTACCGTAGGCGGCGGCATTTGTCAACGGCGGCGCGGCGAAAAAGTCGCAGGTGTCAAGAAGAATTTTTACAAATGACAAAAAATATCAATCTTGAGATGTAACACAAGAAGATCGCCGGGCGCCAGGCAGCTGGCGGCGG
>DJPP01000102.1:2040-2986 GCA_002438575.1 Oscillospiraceae bacterium UBA6409
GTGTGTTACAAGCGGTATCGCTGCGCGATGTAGCATGGAAACACCGCGCCGATCAAGACCACGAAAAAAGCAGCTCTCACGGGGGAGCTGCTTTTTTCATGCGGAGTGCCCTTGCGGGCAGTCTTGACAGGCGAGTGTTTCCCTGCGTTGGGTGACCAACATGGCCAGCTTCGCAGGCCATGCTGACGCAAATCTCACAGTATGGGGACGCGGAGCGCGGCGTAACACAAGCTTGCTGCAGCAGCCCCGGCAGCTTCAGCGAATTTGTGTTACAATCATCGAAAGACCACGAACTATCCTGAAACATAAGGGAGGCTCTCATGGGACACTACATGACGAAAGAGGAACGCATCATCCTGCAGACGCTGCTAGATGAGAAGAAACCGGTCAGCTATATCGCCCGGAAGCTGGGCTGCTGCCGCCAGACGGTCTATAACGAGATACGGCGCGGGCAGTATCTCCACAACTACGGGTACTATGACAAGCTTCGGTACTCGGCGGACAAGGGCCAGCAGATACACGACTACAATCAGACTGCCAAGGGCAGGCCGCTGAAGATCGGCAGCGACCATGCCTTTGCGGCCTACGTCGAGCACAAGATCATCGTGGACAGGTACTCCCCGGCTGCTGCTCTGGCAGCGGCGCGGAAGTACCCTTTTGCTACAAGGATATGCGTCAGTACTCTATACAGCTACATCGACAAGCGGGTATTCTACCAGCTGGGCAACCGGCACCTATGGGAGAAGTGGAAGAAGCGCCCCAAGAAAGCCGAGGACAAGGCGCAGCGGGTAGTACACCCGAAGCTGCCCAGCATCGAGGTCAGACCGGCGCACATTGACCGGCGTGAAGAGTACGGACATTGGGAAATGGACCTGGTAGTCAGCGGCCAGAATGGGAGAAGTGTACTTCTTACACTGACGGAGCGCCTGAGCCGGCAGGAGATCAT
>DJPP01000152.1 GCA_002438575.1 Oscillospiraceae bacterium UBA6409
CGCCGGGATACCTACGGGAAATACGCCCGTCTGCTGACGGAAAAGGGCGGCGCCTATTACTGCTTCTGCGAAAAGTGTGCCTCCGAGGAGGACACCGGCGATTTCGACCGCGCTGACGATCCCTGCCGCGACCTGCCGCTGGAGGACGCTCTGCGCCGCGTGGAGGCGGGCGAGCCTTACGTCATCCGCCAGCGCATCCCCAAGGAGGGCACCACCACATTCCACGATGCCGTGTTTGGCGACATCACCGTGGAAAACAGCACGCTGGACGATCAGGTGCTGCTGAAGCGGGACGGCCTGCCTACCTACAACTTCGCCAACGTCATCGACGATCATCTCATGGGCATCACCCATGTGGTACGCGGCAGCGAGTATCTGTCCTCCGCACCCAAGTACGATCTGCTCTACCACGCTTTCGGCTGGGAGGTACCCACCTATGTCCATTGCTCCCCCGTCATGCGGGACGCGCAAAACAAGATGTCCAAGCGCCACGGCGACCCCAGCTATGAGGACCTGAAGGCAGAGGGCTATCTGACCGATGCCATTCTCAACTACGTCGCCCTGCTGGGCTGGAGTCCCAAGGGCGAGTTGGCGGAGCAGGAGATCTTTTCTCTCGACGAACTTGTAAAGGCCTTTGATCTGACCGGTATTTCCAAATCTCCCGCCATCTTCGACAAGGCCAAGCTGGATCATTTCAACGCCGTCTATCTGCGTGCCATGTCCCCGGAGGACTTCGCCAGGGCAGCTGAGCCCTACATCCGCCAGAGCGTCAAGGGTGACTTTGACGTAGCGGCCATTGCCGCCCTGCTCCAAGCCCGCTGTGAAAAGCTGACGGACATCCCGGAAAAGGTAGACTTCTTTGATGCCTGTCCGGAGTATGACGTGGAATTCTTCACCAACAAGAAGTCTAAGACGAACCCGGAGGTCTGCAAGGCCATGCTGGAGGCGGCCATTCCCATGCTGGAGGCGCTGCCCCAGTGGACGGACGAGGCTATCCACGACGGATTGATCGCCTTGGCCGAGCAGCTGGGCGTCAAGAACGCCACCCTTATGTGGCCGGTACGCATCGCTGCTGCCGGCAAGCTGGTCACTCCCGGCGGTGCAGTGGAGATCTGCCGCATTCTGGGCCGTGAGGAAACGCTCCGCCGTCTCCGCGCCGGCCTGGAGAAGCTGGCATGAAAAAGCAGCTTCGTGCCATCGCCGCTTTCTGGCACAGGGAGTATGGCCGACTTGTCGGTATAACTGCCCTTGCTTTTTTGGCATTGACCGTGCTGGCTTACATTGTCGGAAGGCTTTTCCCCGATGTTCCCGTGACCATGATCCGCACCTTCAACGAGAGCATTGCCGATGCCGGCATTGTCCGCGACGATGGCAGCTTCAGCGCTCTGGGCCTCTTCGGCAATAATCTCCGGGCCATGGTAATGACCGTGCTTTACGGCTTTATCCCCTTCCTGTATCTGCCGGCACTGTCTTTGGGACTCAACGCTGCGATCATCGGTATGCTTGCCGCACTGATGGATGGCCAGTGGCTTCTGCTGTTGGCCGGTCTTGTGCCCCACGGCATCTTTGAGATCCCCGCCCTGCTGCTCAGTCTGTCCGCCGGACTCTGCCTGTGCAGAAATATCAACCGATACATCCGCTGCAACGAAAAAGGTATGATGAAGCCCCTGCTTCTGGACTTGCTTCGCGTGGTGGGCTTGCTGGTGGTACCACTGCTGGCCCTGGCCGCTGTGATGGAGGCCTATGTCACTCCGCTGGCTATGCAGCTGTTCATGTAAGCCCCGCTTCCCATACGGTTTGTTTTTCCCGCGGCGCCGCCGCGTACTTGATTTTGAAAGGACTGATCCCGCAATGTGTGAAAAGACCACAAACGTTCCCGATCTGTTTGGCAAAATGGTGTTTGGTGAGCAGCAGATGCAGCAGCGTCTCCCTGCCGCCGCCTACCAGAAATGGCAGCAATGCCTGGCCCAGGGAACGCCGCTGGATCGTACCACCGCCGGCGAGATCGCCAATGCCATGAAGGATTGGGCCATTGAGAAGGGCGCCACCCATTACACCCACTGGTTCCAGCCTATGACCGGCGTTACCGCCGAAAAACACGACAGCTTCATCACCCGCGACGGCAAAGACGGTGTGGTCATGGAGCTCAGCGCCAAGGAACTCAGCAAGGGCGAGGCAGACGCCTCCTCTTTCCCCTCCGGCGGTCTCCGCGCCACCTTTGAGGCCCGCGGCTACACCGCCTGGGACCCCACGTCCTACGCCTTTGTCAAGGACGAGACACTCTATATCCCCACGGTCTTCTGCTCCTACAGTGGCCAGACCCTGGATAAGAAGACCCCTCTCCTGCGCTCCATGCGTGCGCTGGATAAGGAGTGTATCCGTATTCTCCGCCTCTTTGGCAACACCGAGGCCCAGCATGTGATCCCACAGGTTGGGCCTGAACAGGAGTATTTTCTCATTGACAGCGCCATGTATGAGCGCCGCGCCGATCTGAAGCTCTGCGGCCGTACCCTTTTCGGCGCCCGCCCCGCAAAGGGGCAGGAGCTGGACGACCACTACTATGGCGCCATCAAGCCCCGTGTGGCGGCGTTCATGCGTGAACTGGATCAGGAGCTGTGGCAGCTGGGTGTGTTGGCTAAGACCGAACACAACGAGGTCGCACCCGGCCAGCACGAGATCGCGCCCATCTACTCCGACGCCAATACCGCCTGTGATAAGAACCAGCTGACCATGGAGCTGCTGAAAAAGGTCGCCGCCCGCCACGGTTTGGTGTGCCTGCTGCACGAAAAGCCCTTTGCGGGCGTCAACGGCTCCGGCAAACACGATAACTGGTCACTGGCTACCGACACCGGCGAGAACCTGCTGAAGCCCGGCAGCACCCCCAGCCAGAACGCCCAGTTTCTCCTGTTCTTGGCCGCCTTCATCAAGGGCGTGGACGAGTATCAGGAGATGCTGCGCTGCTGTGTGTCCTATCCCGGCAACGACCACCGTTTGGGCGGCAACGAGGCCCCTCCGGCCATCATCTCCATCTTTCTGGGCGACGAGCTGACCGCCATTCTGGACTCTATCATTCAGGGGACGGAATATGTGGACATCACCAAGAAAAAGCTTACCATCGGCGTGGATACCCTGCCGGAGATCCCCCAGGACACCACGGACCGCAACCGCACCTCTCCCCTGGCCTTTACCGGCAATAAGTTCGAGTTCCGTATGCTGGGTTCCTCCCAGTCCATCGCCAGCCCCAATGTGGTGCTGAACACCATCATGGCTGAGGAGCTGAGCCAGTTCGCTGACATCCTGGAGAAGGCCGACGACTTCCAGTCCGCGCTGCAGACCCTGCTGCACGACACCTTTACCGCCCATCAGCGCATCATCTTCAACGGCAACGGCTACGATGAGTCGTGGGTACAGGAGGCCAAGCGCCGGGGCCTGGCTAACCTGCGGGACACGGTGGATTGTATGCCTGCCTACATCGACCGGAAGAATGTAGCGCTTTTCACCAGGCACGCCATCCTCACCGAGACGGAGATGCGCGCCCGGTACGAGATCCATCTGGAAAACTACTGCAAGGTGTCTGCCATCGAGGCCAGCACCCTGCTGGACATGACCCAGCGCCATATTCTCCCTGCTGTCAGCGCCTATATCGACCATCTGACCCAGACGGCCTTCCACAAGGAGAACAGTACTCCGGCTCTGTCCGCCCGCATGGAAAAGACTTTGGCCCAGCGTGTTACCGACCTGGGCGAGAAGCTGTTTGATACCTGCGAGGCACTGCGCGCTGCCCTCAGTGCTGCCCCCGCCGCTGACAGCGGCATAGATGCCGCCCGCTACTACCGTGACGAGGTCGTCGCCCTCACCCAGAAGGCCGGTGAGCTGATCGGCAGGCTGGAATCGCTGGTGGACGCCAAGGCGTGGCCGTACCCCACCTACGCGGACATTCTTTTCAGCGTGTGATCTAAGGCATTGTGATGCTTTATAGAGCTCATTTTCCTCGCAAAAAAGCCTCCCCGGCCGGGGAGGCTTTTTCTTTCTTATTTTCCGCGCAGCGCCGCA
>DJPP01000160.1 GCA_002438575.1 Oscillospiraceae bacterium UBA6409
GCGGACGGCGTGGGCACGGTGTTCACCGTGTATCTGCCGCTGGCGGAAAGGGGGGAGGAGGCGTGAAAAAGCGTATCATTTCCCTGCTGCTGGCGGCGGTGCTGGCGGCGAGCCTGTGCGCCTGCGGCGAGCAGCAGACGGCGGACGGCGGGAGCCTGCGGCTGTACTGCCCGGCGGACCTGAGCGAGCAGAACAAGTCCGCCGGCGGCGGCGACGCCGTGCAGGGCATCGCCATCCCCTGGACGGAGATCACTGCCGGGGACCGGGGACGCCAGCAGCAGGCGCAGTACATCATGGAGCTGCTGCTGGGCGGCTGCACGGCGGAGGGGTTCATCGCGCCCATGCCGGAGGGGACGCAGCTGCTGAGCTGCACCGTCACCGGCGGCACAGTGTCGGTGGACATGAGCAGCGAATACGATCAGCTGATCGGCATCGACCGGACCATCGCGGACTACTGCATCACGCTGTCGCTGATGCAGCTGGACGGCATTTACGCCGTGCGGCTGACGGTGGCGGGTGAGCTGCCGGCGGACCGGACCAGCGAGGTGTACACCTCCGAGGAGGTGCTGCTGACCAGCCCGGACGACGTGGTGCGGACGGTGAAGGTGCAGCTGTACTTCCCGGACAGCAGCGGCACGCTGGTGGGCGAGGAGCGCCGGCTGACGGTGTATGAGGGGGAGACGGTGGCCCAGGCGGTGGTGAAGGCGCTGACGGAACGACCGCTGGACAGCTACGCGGACCTGTACCCGCTGCTGCCGGAGGGCTTTACGGCCCTGAGCGCCAGCACGGAGGAGGGGATATGCTACCTGAACCTGCCGGGGAGCGTGGCGTCGCTGCTGCCGGAGGACGCGGAGGCGCAGAACCGCATGATACAGGGGCTGGTGGATTCGCTGTGTTCACTGGAGGAGGTGACGCAGGTGCAGCTGATGCTGGACGGCGAGTACCAGCTGATGCTGGGGAGCGTTCCCATCAGCCGGCCCATACTGCCCACGGGCGGCGTACAGCCCATGGCGGAATAACCGAAAACAGCCGGACTTTTGCACAAAAAGTCCGGCTGTTTTTGCACTTTATACCCAAAAATAAACCATTCCCTCCCTGCATATTGTTTCGTTTGCGAAAAAATGATATAAAGGTCAGGTAAAACTGTGTGCCAGGGGGTATACCCCCGAGGACGTTTCAGCGCCGCTGAAACGAGGGGCCCTGGCCGAAGAAAAGGAGAGGGTACGATGAAGAAACTGGTCAGTCTGCTGCTGGCGTTGGTGATGACGCTGGGGGTGTGTACGAGCGCCATCGCGGAAACGAATGGGGATAACGGTCCACTGACGGGACAGGATGAATTAACGATCGAGCAGCTCAGAGCAAAGTGGACGAGCGAGGATAGCGAAGACCCTTTTAAGGATATAACGGACGAAACGGCATTACGGTATGTTTATACGTACTTCTACCCTGCAAAGTATCAGGATGGAAAGGTTGTGACAGTTGAGCTCGTAAGCAGTATTGACAGCAATGGAAATTTCTTCCGGAGAGTATCCGATAAAGCTGCGGCAGAAGAAATTTTGAACAAGTATACAGATGAGATTGCGAAAGTGGTCAGCGATGTTCAAGTTAAGCATGGAATTGATAATAGGAATGACCAAGTTGTTCGGGTAGCTTTTTCGTGGGTGATTAGCAGATACAAGGATATGCTCAATGCACCACTGCTGCAGCCGGAGAATGGCTCGGGTACTTCAATGAGCATGACGGCAGACGGTCAGTATGTGTATGGTGATGATGTAACGAGCGCACAGGAGTATTTCAATACATATTTTGAATATAAAGAGAACAGCACGCAGCTTGACTGCAAACTCGATGGTGTTAATGGAGACGGCAGCTTCAGCAATCGGGAGAATGCAAGGACGATTATTGATGGTTACTGGCGGTTACATCCAGGAGCTCAGGTAGCGCTGAACCAGCTGAAAATCACAGTTCCCAACGGCGACAGCGAAAGATTTGTGTATTTTTGGGAAATCATTGTAAAGTATCAGGAGCAGCTGAATAACAGCCAGGGTGGAAGCCAGAGTCACGGGCCGGATACGGGAAGCGTCACGAGTTTGGACGATCTGTTCAAAAACGACGATATTGCAACACAGAAGGCAAAGGCGTTCCTGAATACGTACATAGTGTATGAGTATAAAAATCAGGAATACAGCGATATCCACATCAAAGGAACGACGATCGGCACGAACGGGCTGTTTACAGATACCGCAAAGGCACGCGCGGCGGTCAATGCCTATCACGCTATGGTGAATGAGATGGAGGGTACTCAGAACATACTGAATAATCTCTATCTCCGCGTGAATGATGAGTTGTGGCGTTTCTCCCGTCGTATGAATTATTATGAGCAGTTGGTGCAGATCGCCGAGTCCAAGGGGGATGACCGCGTCAAGACCGATCCATTGAACAAAGAAAACAGCGCGGCGGAGATGCTGCGGAGCACCGGCGGCTTTACCGCACCGGAACTGGGGCGGAACTTTACGATCACGTTCCCCAGACAGCTGGAGCGCGGTACGGATTACAACTATAATTACCAAGTCATGGACGGTATAGGCGTGTTGACCGTGGAGATGTACGCCGGTAATAAGCAGCACTGGATCGAAGCTGGTCTTGCCAATCCGGAAGGTATCAAGTATACGGTCGTGCTCCGCAACCCAACAAACGGGATCTACCACGGCGCGGCGGCAGGCAACGGCAACAGCGGCGTTTGGGACGCCTGGGCCAACGGTACGATAACGCTGAATAGGTACACCGACGAGATGGAGAAGTTCAACTTCGGTCTGGCGGCGGTGAATACGCGGGACGGCTTTATGACCGTCAACGCTATCGAAAATTACGGCGAGATGATGGTGCTGTCCGTGTGGAACAGCAACGAGAGCATGAAAGAGGGTGAGCCGGTCAAGAATCTGGTGCTGGTGCGTATCCGCGTTGTGGATCAGTTTACCTATGAGGCGGAGGCCGGCATGGGTGAAGAGGTGCTGCCCGCCGTAAATGTGCAGGATGAGGCGCGTGTAAAAGTAACAGGTGTCAATAATGAGATATGGAATGTGACACGCGGAACGGATCGGCTGGTGGTATGGCCCAAGGAGGGCACGCTGGCAAGCAAGTTTGAGAATGGGCAGATTTTCCCCATCGGTACGCTGACCATCAAGGCGCCGGAGGGCTATGACGCACTGGATTCCGTAATTATGAACGGGGAGCCGATGGACGAGCAATCGTTTGAAAACGGTGTCTGGACTTGCCCGCGGTTTTTCCCGTTCCAAGATGACAGCAAAGCTGATATGGTTTCCACAAGAACGTTTGTGCTGAATTGGAAAAGCGGCTCCGGTGAAAATGCGAAGTATTTCCCGGAAACCTTTACGCTGTGCTTCGGCGAAAGCAGCTCCGCGGTGGGGGATGCATTGAACAAGGCGTACAAAGACAACCACCAGGGGAGCACTGATACGACCATTTCGCTGCAGCCGAAAACCAACATGGAAGAGGATATTAGCGCGGTGGGAGACAACGGTATCAACGTGGCGTATGATGAAATCACGGGAGGCTTCCATACCACCTTTGACAGCAAGAAGGGAGTGCCCACACTTGCGCTGCTGGAAAAGGGCATGGTGATAGAGCCCAGCGAAGAGATCACGAAAAAGGGTACTGTGGCAGGATTCCATGCGCACCCCTTTGAGACGAACAACGATCCGCAGAACATGGACAGCAGTTGGTTTGACGGTGTGATGAAGGGCTTTATTGAGGAGCACAAGGACGCCAACCACACGCGGACCTATGGCTATCCCAGCAACACAGTGGCCCGTACCATCCCCTTTGTGGCAACGAACAGTGTGACGCATGGGGACGTGACGGTGTACTTTGCCTTCACGCAGGCGTATCGCGGCAAGGTCATCGAGTGGGTGGACGCACAGGGTAAGGTTTTAGGCTACACATTCGCCTATGGCCGGAACGACCCGTTTGTGGCGACGACACAGACGGAAGTGAAACCCGGCGGAGAGGACGGCAGACCTACGGGTAAGCCGGAAGATTACAACGAGCCCTTCGCGGTAGGCCCCGACGGCGGTATGTTCTGGTGCGAGCGCTATCCCCAGGAGGGTGGCAACGGTCAGAAGTGGTACTTCCGCTTGCGGGTCAGCGGACGGCAGCAGGAGGGCGGTTCGTATACGGTCTATCTGCCGTACAGCTATCTGGGAATCGATGACGCAGAGGCGCAGCGGCTGATCAACAGCGGGCGCAAGGCGCGGATCGACCACTATGTGAACGGCGACGGTATGGCACCGGAGACCCTTGAGGGCACCTACACCCAGTGGGGCATCTGCTTCAAGACCAGCACCTTCTCCCCGTTTGTGATCAGCACGGCGGCGCAGAGCACCTCCGGCAGCGGCGGCGGGTATTACTACGGCGGCGCGTCCACGCCCAGCATCTCCGCGGTGAAGACGGCGGCGGACGCCAGGAGCGCCACGGACTACACCTCCGGTATCTACGGGCTGACGTTCCGCAGCACCGCGGCGTTCAGCGGCTTTAAGGGCGTGCAGGTGGACGGCAAGACCATCGCCGCGGCCAACTACGTGGCCGAGGACAACGGCGGCATCGAGGTCTATCTGAAGGCGGTGTATCTGCGGACGCTGAAGGATGGGCGGCACACGGTGACCATCCTGTCCGACGCGGGCAGCGTGACCATGAACTTCACCATCGGCGGGGTGGACAGCCCCACCACGTTCGACGCGGGCATCGGGGCCTATGTGGGCATGGCGCTGGCGTCTGTGGGCGGCATGGCCTGGTTGGGCAGAAAGAAGCGCTGATCACGCCGGCCATACGGCGGCATACGACCGGCACCTCCGGCGAAGCCGGACCGATCGTGCAGCATACGACAAAGTACCCCCGGCGAAGCCGGGGGCACTTTTTTGAAATCAGCTATTGCAAAAACGCGAAAATGTGGTATCATACGTGCGAGCGCCGCACTCTGCTGGACGGAGGCGGCAGCAGGAGGTAAAACTATGAATAACGAAACGAAGCGCGGGACCTATTCCGTGCAGGACCTGGTACGCATTTCCGTGCTGGTGGCGATCATGCTGCTGCTGGAGGTGACGGGCCTGGGCATGATCAAGATGCCGGGGCTGGAGATCACGCTGCTGATGGTGCCGGTGATCGTGGGCGCCATCGTCATGGGGCCGGCCAGCGGCGCCATTCTGGGCGGCGTGTTCGGTTGCATCAGCTTCTGGGAATGCTTCGGCA
>DJPP01000115.1:0-670 GCA_002438575.1 Oscillospiraceae bacterium UBA6409
AACACCGTGCCCACGCCGTCCGCACCGTGGCCGGCGGAGATGGTGCCGCCCCGGTTCTCGATGGTGTCCTTCACGATGGACAGCCCCAGTCCGGTGCCGCCCACCTCCCGTGAGCGCATTTTATCCACCCGGTAGAACCGGTCGAAAATATGCGGCAGGTCCTCGTCCGGTATGCCGATGCCGTTGTCGCTGACCGTCAGCACCACCTTGTCTCCCTCCACATGGGCCTCCGCCCGGACGAAGCCGCCCTCGGCGGCGGAATACTTGATGGCGTTCTCCATCAGGTTGTACAGGATCTGATGTACATCGTCGTCGGTGGCCAGCGCCACGGCGTCCTCGTCCGCCGTACCGGAGATGGTCACGCCCTTCTCCCCGGCCACCATGGTCAGCATACGCTCCACGCGCTCCAGCACCGGCCCCACCGCCACGGGATAGGGCTGCTGCACCACGCCGCTGTCCAGCCGCGTCAGCCGCAGCAGGTTCTCGGTGATGCGGCTCAGCCGTTCCGCCTCCCGTCCGATGTCGGTGACGAACTCCTTGGTGGTCGCCTCGTCCATATGGTCCGTCTGCAAAATGGAATCCGTCAGCAGCCGTATGCCCGCCAGCGGCGTTTTCAGCTCATGGCTGGCGTCGGAGACGAACCGCCGCCGGGCGTTCTCCGTGGTCTGCA
>DJPP01000115.1:759-4631 GCA_002438575.1 Oscillospiraceae bacterium UBA6409
GCCCGGTGGCTGTACGCGCCCTCGCGCACCTTGCGGATGGCCTGCAACAGCCCGCTGATCTGCCGGGTCAGCATCTGGCTGAGCACGATGCTCAGCCCCGCCACCAGCAGGGCGATCAGCAGCGAGATAATGAGCAGGTTGTGCCGGAACGTCTCCAGCAGCTCCGACTGCTCCGTGTCGTAGTCATAGGCGTACACCGCGCCCACGATCTGGTTGTGGTACACCACCGGCGTGGCCACGCGGCTCAAAAACGCCGTGCCGTCGTAGCTGCAATAGCTGGCGTCCTGTCCCCGCAGGGCCACCGCCACCACGGAGTACAGCGCGTATTCGCCCACGGCGTTGCTGCCCTGCCGGGTGTCGTACAGCACCAGTCCCGCGCTGTTGGTCACCATGATACGAGCCGCGCCGGACTCGTCCAGTCCCTCCAGCGCCGCCTGCACGTTCTCCACCGTCAGCTTCTCCAAGCCCATCAGCGCCGACTCGATGACCTTCGCGGTGCTCTTCAGGTTGTTCTGGTTGGAGGTCACCATCATGTTCTGGCTCACCAGCAGCGGATAGGAGTTCAGCAGGATCAGCACCGCCGCGATGACCAGGATATAGCTCAGGCTGAACTTCAGCTGCAGCGTCGCCTTGCCCCGCAGCTTACGCATACCGAGGCCCAGGCGCTGCCGCGGAGTCTGCGCCTGCGGGGTCTGGTCCGTATTCATTGCCGCCGTGTCACACGGTGGGCTGTTCTTCTCCCTTAAAATAGTAACCAACTCCCCACTTCGTCATAATGTATACCGGGTTGGCGGGGTCCGGCTCCAGCTTTTCCCGCAGCCGCCGGATGTGCACGTCCACCGTCCGGTAATCTCCGGCGTAGGAATAGCCCCACACCAGGTCCATCAGGCTCTCCCGGCTGTATACCCGCCTGGGGTTTTTCATCAGCAGCTCGATCAGGTCGTACTCCTTTGCGGTCAGGTCGATGGTCTTTCCGTCCCGCAGGGCCACCCGCTGCTCCGTGTCCAGGCTCAGATCGCCCACGGTCAGCAGCGGTGTGCGCTGGCGGCTCTGTGCCGCCTGGTTCCCGTTCATGGACCGCCGCAGCAGCGCCCGGATACGCGCCTTCAGCTCCAGAATGTTAAAGGGCTTTGTCACATAGTCGTCCGCGCCGCAGGCGAAGCCCATCAGCTTGTCACTGTCCTCGCTGCGGGCGGTCAGCATGATGATGGGCACGTCGGAAAACTCCCGTATCTTCATGCAGGCGTCGCTGCCGGACAGCCCGGGCATCATCACGTCCATGACGATCAGGTCGAAGTTCTCCTTCTTCTCCAGCTCCACGGCGGCCGCGCCGTCATAGGCGGTCATCACCTCATACCCCTCGTTCTCCAGATTGAACTTCATGCCCTTCACCAGCAGCTTCTCGTCGTCTACCACCAATATCTTCATTCCTGCGTATCCTCCGTTATGATGTGATCTTGTATGCTCTCCACGATGGCCTGTCCGATTCCCTCCACCCGCGTCAGGTCCTCCGCGCCGGTATAGGGTCCGTTGGCCTCCCGTTCGTCCACGATCCGCTGGGCCAGCACCGGGCCGATCCCCGGCAGGCCGTCCAGCTCCTCCACCCCCGCGGTGTTGATGTTCACCTTCAGCAGCGCGGGCGCAGTCTCCTCCGGCGGCACGGCGCTGATGTCATAGCCGCCCCGCACCTGCCGCGGCGTCAGCAGCCACGTCAGTGCCATCGCCAGAACGAACAGCACCGTCAGTCCCAGCAGGAACACGTCTGTCTTTGTCAATTTTATCCGCTTTCCCACAGTTGACTACCCCGCCTCTTTTGCTTATAATAGGTGATGTACATACCGGCCCCACGCTCCGGACGGGGCCGTCCCCCTATATTATAGCATACATGGAGAAAAAGTCACATGAAAATCCGTCGTTTTATTGCTGTTTTTTTATCCGCCCTGATTTTGTGCGGTGTTCTGACCGTTCCCGCCGCCGCGCTGGAGGATCCGGCCATCCGCGCCAAGGCCGCGCTGCTGGTGGAGGCCGAGACCGGCACGGTACTCTATGACAAGAACAGCCACGATGAGCTGTCCATCGCCAGCACCACCAAGATCATGTCCGCCCTGCTGATCTTCGAGGCCATCGACCGGGGCGAGCTGCGGCTGGACCAGCAGGTCACCGCCACCGCCAGCGCCCTGCGCGGCCTGCCGGAGGACGGCAGCACCGCCGACATCGTGGAGGGCGAAACGCTGACGGTGGAGCAGCTGCTGTACTGTATGCTGGTCATCTCCGCCAACGAGACGTGCAACATCCTGGGCGAGACGCTGTGCGGCAGCGTGGACGCCTTTGTGGAGCGCATGAACCAGCGCGCCCAGGAGCTGGGGTGCAAGAACACCCACTTTGCCAACACCACCGGCCTGACCCAGTCCGGCCACTATTCCTCCGCCTACGATCTGTATCTCATCACCCGCGAGGCCATGAAGCACGAGGACTTTATGACCATGGTGAACACCAAGTCCTATGAGATACCGCCCACCAACAAGACCGAGGAGGAGCGCGTGCTCCACAGCACCAACGCCCTGATCTCCAACTGGCGTCTGGCGGGCTACCTCTACTCCGGCGCCCAGGGCATCAAGACCGGCAGCACCGACGCCGCCGGCCAGTGCCTTGTCTCCTCCGCCGTCCGCGGCAGCCGCACGCTCATCAGCGTGGTGCTGGGCGCGGAAAAGGTGGAAAAGGAGAACGGCTCCGGCTATATCGTGGAGAGCTTCACCGAAACGGCCCGCCTGTTCGACTGGGGCTTCGACAATTTTGCCCCCCAGCAGGTACTGGACGAGAACGAGCTGATCCAGGAGGTCCCCGTGGCCCTGAGCAAGCAGGTCTCCACCGTGGCCGTCCACCCGGCGGAGAGCGCCGACGCCATGCTGCCCAAGGATCTGGATGTCAGCGCCCTGACCCGCACCGTCACGTTGGATAACGAGACGGCGCTGGCCCCCATCGCCGCCGGCGACCGCCTGGGCGAGATCACCGTCAGCTACGGCGACACCACCTATGTCACCGTACCCCTGCTGGCCGTGGCCGATGTGTCCGCCAGCCGCTTCCTGTCCCTGCGCCACACCATCGGCGAATTCTTCTCCCAGCGCTCCGCCCGCATCGCCGTTCTATCGCTGGTGGTGCTGGTCGTCGCCCTGGTGCTGTGGTTCCGGTTCTACGGCCGCAACCGCCGCTACGGCAAGCCCGGCAGCAAGCAGTACCGCCACCACTCCTACCGCGGCCGCCGCCACTGATATGGCGCCTATCCGTATACTCTACGAGGACCCCTGTCTGGTCCTCTGCGTCAAGCCCGTGGGCGTCCTGTCGGAGGACAGCCCCGCCGGTGCCTGTATGCCCGGCCTGCTGCGTGAGCACTACCGCGCCCTTGGGCAGAACGACTATATCGCCACCGTCCACCGGCTGGACCGGCTGGTGGGCGGCGTTATGCTGTTCTCCCGCCGCCGGGACGTCACCGGAAAGCTCACCGCCGCTGTCGCCGAGCACCGCGTCGCCAAGGAATACCTGGCCGTCCTCCGGGGCACGCCGGCGCAGGAGGAGGCCACCCTCACCGACCTGCTGTTCCGCGACGCCGCCCACAACAAGAGCTATGTGGTCAAGCGTATGCGGAAGGGCGTCCGTGAGGCGTCCCTCAGCTACACCGTCCAGGGCAAAGCGGACGGCCTGACGCTGGTGCGGGTCCGGCTGCACACCGGCCGCACCCATCAGATCCGGGTACAGTTCTCCTCCCGCGGGCTGCCCCTGCTGGGGGATATCCGCTACGGCAGCAAGGCCGATTGCTCCCCCGCCCTGTGGTCCACGCGGCTGGCCCTGACACACCCCGTCACCGGCAAGCCCAT
>DJPP01000090.1 GCA_002438575.1 Oscillospiraceae bacterium UBA6409
ATCGTTGTCGCCATCATCGCCGTGCTGGTGGCTATCGCCATTCCCGTGTTCAACGGCGCTCTTACTAAGTCCAAGGAAGCCGCCGATGTCGCCAACATCCGCGCCGCCTACGCCGAGTGGCAGGTCGGTGTTCTGACCGAGGACAAGACTATCCCCACCGATGTGGACACATTCCTCAAAGGTGCTGATAACAATGCTGTTACGCTGAACTATTCTGATAAGTTTACCAAGGTTGACGGCAAGGAAAACACCTTCCAGTACGCTGCTACCAAGCTGACCGACAACGAAAACGGGAAGACCTATACTTGGACCTTTGGTACTGCCGAAATTGACTAAAACTTGATTTTTTCCCCCCCGCCCCGGCTATGCCGGGGCGGGGACACCCGCAACGACACAAAGGAGCCTGTTCCCATGCTGTACGCCGCCCCCGCCATCACCATATACAGCTGCTGCATCGCCGCCCTGCTGGGCGCCTGCATGGGCAGCTTTCTCAACTGCGCCGCCTATCGCATCGTCCATGGCGAGAGCGTCCTCCGGGGCCGTTCCCACTGCGACGCGTGCGGCCATGTGCTGGCCCCCCGCGACCTAATGCCGGTGTTCAGCTACCTGTTCGGCCATGGCCGCTGCCGTTACTGCGGCGCGAAGCTCTCCCCCCGCCACGCGGTGGGCGAGGCCGTGGCCGCCTTGGTGTTCGTGTCGCTGCTGCTGCGCTATGATATCTCCCTCCGGACCCTCGAAGCCTATGCCGTGGCCTGCCTGCTGCTGGCCTGCGCCTTCGCGGACCTGGAGGGGTACATCATCCCCGACCGTTTTATCGCGGTCGGCGTTGTGCTTTTTGTCGTCACCCTGTTTTTCGTCCCGGACCCGGGCAAACGGGCGCTGGACGGCCTGCTCGGCGGCGTCGCCGTGGGCGGCGGCGTCCTGCTGCTGGTACTGCTGATGGAGAAGCTGCTCCACCGCGACGCCATGGGCGGCGGCGATATCAAGCTGCTGTTCCTCACGGGGTTGTTCCTGGGCTGGCAGAAAAATCTGCTGTGCCTGCTGCTGGCCTGTGTCGTCGGCATCCTGTGGGGCCTTGTCCGCGCCAGGCGCGGGCAGCAGGGCCTCCCCTGGGGCCCCGGCATCGCGCTGGCCGCCTGGTGCACCGCCCTGTTCGGCCAGGGCCTTATCGACTGGTACCTGTCATTGCTGTAACGCTTACCATCGATCGGCAAGGGCAAACACGCCTGCCAGCGTGTCCTTCCGTTGCTTTTTGCCCTTTTCGCCTTGGCGGGTGCCTACCTGTGTCTCAAAAACCAAAAATCACTCGAAACCACATCGCCGGCAGGTGTACAGCAGTTTTGCCCTTGTCGATCGATGGTATCGGAAAGCGAGGATCCCTTTATGAAAAAAATCGTTGGCATTGATATCGGCGGCAGCAGCGTCAAGCTGGCCTATTTCGTCGGCAGCACACTGAAAAAGGCCGCCATGGCCCCCCTGCCGGACAACATGGTGGCCGACAGTAGGATCCTGTCCATGGACGCCATGGCGGACTTCCTCCGCCAGACCGCCCGGGACAACGGCATCCCCCTGACCAACGCCGCCGTGGTCCTGCCTTCCACCGAGGTCTTTACCCGCGAGCTGACCATGCCCGCCATGACGGAGCAGCAGCTGCGCTACAACCTGCCCTACGAGTTCCGTGACTTCCTCACGGAGGAGAAGAGCAAGTACTACTTTGACTACTCCATGCGCGACATTCTCCGCGACCGGGACGGCTATCCCACCGAGATGACGCTGCTGGCCTGCGCCATGCTCAAGGATACGGCGGAGCGCTACCGCGCCATGATGCGCCGCGCCGGCTTCAGGCTGCAGGTCCTCACCCCCAGCGAGTGCGCCTACGCCGGCGTGCTGGCGGCCTACTACCGCCGCACCAGCCTGCCCCAGCGGGATATGTGCATCGTCAACCTGGGCTACACCGCCGCCTATCTCTACATCTACCGCGGCGCCTTCTTCGAAAGCCGCCGTGAGATCGACCTGGGCATGAACCGTCTGGAGCAGCTGGTAGCGGAGCACTGCGGCGTGGATATCCATGTGGCCCACAACTATGTGCTGCAAAACTACAACGACGTGCTCTCCTCCGACTACGCGCGATCGTTCTACGCCCGCATCGCCGTGGAGGTGATGAAGGCCGTTAACTTCTTCAACTACAACAACCGGCAGCAGGAGCTCGCCGACCTGTGCCTGTGCAGCGGCGGCTGCAATATCGTCCCCCTGCGTCAGACGCTGGCCGACACCACCCACCTGCGCCTGCACACCGCCCAGGAGCTGCTGGGCGATGATGTGACCCTGGAGGAGCCGTGGATGTATCTCCGCGCCATCGGCGGCGTGGACGAGGGACTGAGAGGAGGTCTGCAATGATCGCGGAAAAGAACGGCATCACCGTGGATACGCGCACTGCCGCGCCCGCGCGGAAAATGATAAAGTGCCCCCAGAAGACCGGCATCAACCTGAACCTGCAGGAGGACCGCCAGCGTGACCGCCGGACCCTGCTCATCGGTATTCTGGCCATTGCGGCGCTGGTAGCCGTCGTGGTCAACTTCGGCGTGCTCCAGCAGTATCGCCGTCTGGACAAGGCCCAGGCCGCCTACGACCAGGTCCACACCCAGTACGTGAGCGCCCAGGAGGCCCTGTCCGACTATGACCGCGTCCTGCTGGAATACCGCACCTACTCCATGGACTGGATGACCGCCGCCGGCGATGAGGACATCACCGCCGCCGTAGACCGTCAGGCCGCCCTGGACCTGCTGGAGCAGGAGATGCTCAGCTGCGGTTCCCTCACATCCCTTCAGATCACCCAGAACACCATGAACGTGGATATGTCCGGCATGACCCTGGACCAGATCTCCGCCATGTTCGCCCGTCTGCGCCTCTCCCCCATCGTGGACAGCGTCTCCCTCAGCGTCGCCTCCACGGAGGAGGGCAAGGCCGCCACCATCATGGATTTCACCGTCCGCATCGAACTGCGCCAGCCGGAGGAGGTGTCTCAATGAACCGCGAGCTTACCAAGCGGGAAAAGACCCTGCTGCTGATCCTGGTGGTGCTGGTACTGGTCCTGGGCTACTGCAAGCTGTTTCTGGAGCCCATCGACCGCCAGATAACCTCCCTCCGCACCAGCACCGACATCGAGCAGGCCGAGCTGGACACCGACCGCGTCCGCCTGGCCCAGCTGGAGCAGATGCAGCAGGCCATCGCCGCCATCAAGGCCTCCGGCCAGGAGCGCGCCCTGCCCCAGTACGACAACGACCGGGCCCTGATGACCGAGCTGGACAAGCTCATGGCCGCCACCCTGCAATACGAGGTGGACTGCACCGAGGGCACCACCCAGGAGGGCTATCTCGTACTGCGCCCCGTGACGCTGACCTACCAGACCGCTTCCTACGCCCAGTCCCGCCAGATCATCGACGCGCTGAGCGCCAGCGCCAATGTCAACTTCCTCTCCAACGTGGACGTGCAGTATGACACCGACAAAGCACAGTACAAGACCGTGCTGCACCTCATCTTCTTCGAGCTGATGCCCTGATCGTTCCCACCGCCGCTTCGCCCATGTCCCGATCCCGCGGGACAGCGTATCGATTGTACTATGCAAAAAAAGCTCTCAAAACAAAATAATTCCGGCTTTACGCTGTCCGAAGTCCTCATCGCGGTCGCTATCCTGATCGTACTGATGGGCCTGGCCATGATCCCCATCACCCGCCACCAGCGCGACCTGCGCCAGACGGAACTGGACGCCAAGGCGGA
>DJPP01000071.1:0-8380 GCA_002438575.1 Oscillospiraceae bacterium UBA6409
GTCCGCACCAGCTCGATGCGGTGCTCCACACCGCCGAATTCCCGGGCAAAGGTCCGGATGACCTCGTCCGGCACCAGGCCGTCCACGGCCGCGATGGCCGCCATATAATTCTCCACATTGTGTACGCCGGGGAGCTTGATGTCCCCCGTGGTCATCACGACGCGCTCATGCCCGCCGCTGCGGCAGACAATGTCCTCGCCCCGCAGGAACACACCGTCTGCCACCTCACCCTGCCGGCTGAAGAGCCGGGCACGGCCGGGCGCGCGGGTAGACTGCTCCGCTGTGATGGCATTGTCCGCGTTGAAAATGGCAATGCCCTCCCGGCCCTGGTGGGTAAAAATATTCTCCTTGGCCGCCACATACTCGGCCATGTCCCGGTGCACATCCAAGTGGTTGGGCGCCAGATTGGTGACGACCGCGATGTGCGGGCTCTGTGTCATGGTCATCAGCTGGAAGCTGGACAGCTCCAGCACCGCAAAATCCGTGCTCAGCATCCCGTCCGCCTCGCACAGCAGAGGGTGGCCAATGTTGCCGCCCACCCACACACGCTTTCCGGCCTTTTTCAGCAGCTCGGCAATGATGGTGGTGGTGGTCGTCTTGCCGTCAGAGCCGGTGACGGCGATGATCGGGCACGGGCAGACCCGGAAGAAAACCTCCATTTCACTGGTGAGAACTGCGCCCTTTTGAACACAGGCCGATATCTCAGGCACATCCGGGCGCAGGCCGGGTGTGCGGAAGATCACGTCCGCCTCCAGGTCCTTCAAATAATCCGGGCCCAGGTGCAGCTCGCAGCCAAGGCGCTCCAGGTCCTCGGCCTGCTGCCCCATCTGCTCACGGGTACGCTTGTCACAGGCGGTGACACGGATACCCTCCGCCAGCAGCATATCCAGCAGCGGCGTATTGCTGACGCCGATACCGATGACCGCCACACGCTTATTTCTAATAGAGTCCACATATTCCCGCAGGGTCATAGGTGTCTCCCCTTCCTGAATCCAAATTTAACTAATATATTATACCGCAACCCATGGATTTTTCAATTAGCTTTTCCTCTCAAAAGGGATAAAATCCGGCCTTTCCGGCTGTACACTGTAACATTGCACAAAACCGGATGAAAAATTTGTGCAAATGTCAGATATTTTGCTTCTTTACACTACCACGCTAAAGTGGTAATATGATAGCGTAATAAATCAAGCGGCGGACACAGCCGCAGAAAACGGAGGAACTACCCATGAAGAAGCTTATCGCAATGATGCTGGCACTGGTCATGGCTCTCAGCCTGGTGGCCTGCGGCCAGAAGTCCGACGCCAATGACACCGCGGATGACACCAACGACACCAAGGAACTGACCTACGCTGTGGAAGCCGGCTCCGCCGGTGAGGAAGCCGCCGCCGAGAAGGGTTACAAGACCGTTCCCGTGGACACCCAGGCCAAGGCTCTGATGGAAGTGGACGCCGGTACCGCTGATGCCGCCGTCATTGACCTGCTGATGGCATATGCCATGGTGGGCGAGGGCACCAGCTACCCCACTCTGAAGGTCACCGATCAGCAGTTGACCACTGAAGAGTACGGCGTTGGCTGCCGCAAGGGCAGCGATTTGGCCGCTTATATCAATTACATTCTCTCCCAGGCCTACGCTGACGGCACCATGACTGAGCTGGCCAAAGCCTACGGTGTATCCGAAAGCGCCGTGGTGAAGCAGCCTGTCATCGAGAGTTTTGACAGCATTGCGGATGACAGCGATGTAAAGTATATCATGGAAAAGGGCAAGCTGATCGTCGGTATCACCGAGTTTGCTCCCATGGACTATCAGGATGCCAACGGCGAGTGGATCGGTTTTGACGCTGATCTGGCCAAGCTGGTGGCTGAGAAGCTGGGCGTCGAGGTGGAGTTCCAGGTCATCAACTGGGATACCAAGATCGAAGAGCTGAACGGCAAGACCATCGACTGCGTGTGGAACGGCATGACCCTGACTGACGCCGTGCAGGCTGCCATGGAGTGCTCCAACGCCTACTGCTACAACGGCCAGGTGGTCATCACCAAGTAAGTTGCCAAACGGCTGAAACTGTGATATGATACTTACCCACGGCAGAGGGCGTACAGCGTCCTCTGCCTTTGGGCGGATTATTGATGGAAGTTTTCTCTCCCCCGCACAAGTGACTACGAAGGAGTTTTTGTATGTTCTGGACTGTGACCCTCTCCCTGCTGGGCGGCATGGGACAGCTTCTGAAGTTGTTTTTCCTGACCCTGCTGTTCTCCTTGCCCCTGGGATTACTTATCGCCTTTGCCCTGCGCAGCCGCTGCAAGCCGGTGAGCTGGCTGTTCAATGTCGTCGTGTGGATCATCCGCGGCACACCGCTGATGCTGCAGCTGATCATCATTTTCTACGGTCCCGGCAAGTGGTTCGACAACAATATTTGGGCGAATTTCAATGACCCCCGCATGGCCGCCTGTGTCATCGCCTTTGTCATCAACTACGCCTGCTACTTCGCGGTCATTTACAAGGGCGGCATTGAGAGTGTCCCCATCGGCCAGCAAGAGGCCGGACAGGTACTGGGCATGACCAAGAGTCAGATATTCTTCAAGGTCACTCTGCTGCAGATGGTCAAGCGCATCCTGCCCCCCATGTCCAACGAGGTTATCACCCTGGTGAAGGACACCTCTCTGGCCAAGACCATCGCCATCATGGAACTCATCATGACCGGCGAGTCCTACATGAAGTCCGCAGGAATCACCTGGCCGCTGTTCTATACAGCGGTGTTCTATCTGGCCCTGGTGGGTATCCTGACCCTGCTGTTCAACTATGCCGAGCGCAAGCTCAGCTATTTCCGCTAAGGAGGTGCCGCACATGGCTATTTTGGACGTACAGCACATCGAAAAGCACTTCGGCGACACCCATGTTCTGGAGGACATCAGCTTCTCTCTGGAAGAGGGGCAGGCACTGTCCATCATCGGGTCCTCCGGCAGCGGCAAGACCACGCTGCTGCGCTGCCTGAACTTCCTGGAGACCCCGGATAAGGGCGTTATCACCGTCCGCGGCGAGAAACTCTTTGACGCGGATGATCCCGCCACCCGATCCGAAACGGAGATACGCAAAAAGCGTCTCCACTTCGGCATGGTATTCCAGAACTTCAACCTGTTTCCCCAGTACACCGCGCTGGAAAACGTCACCCTGGCCCGTAAGCTTATGGCCAAGTCGGAAAAGACCGGCGAGAGCCATGACGTCATCGTGGCAGAGGGAAAGCGGCTGCTGGAGGACATTGGTCTGGGCGACCGCATGAACAACTATCCCCACCAGCTGTCCGGCGGCCAGCAGCAGCGCGTGGCCATCGCCCGCGCACTGGCCATGAAGCCCGACATCCTCTGCTTCGATGAGCCTACCTCCGCCCTGGACCCCGAGCTTACCGGCGAGGTGCTCCGCGTTATCCGCGGCCTGGCCGAACAGCACACCACCATGATCATCGTCACCCACGAGATGGCCTTCGCCCGTGACGTGGCCGATCAGGTGATCTTTATGGATGGCGGCGTTATCGTAGAGCAGGGCGTGGCCCGGGATGTCATCGACCATCCCCGGCAGGATCGCACTAAGCAGTTCCTCTCCCGTTACAGTGAAATATGAGAAGAATTCCCCGGCTCGCCGGGGAATTCTTTTGCGCAGAAAGCCCCCACGCATTTGCGTGGGGGCTTTCATATCGTGCGAGTATGCCTGTAAGCCGGGTTCTGTTTTGATAGTCATCTATCTACGCGCATCGTCGCCGATACGCTCCAGCCACCTCGGGAGCAGCCGGGCCGGCCTATGCTCCCATACCGGTGTTGCTCCGGATAGAGTTTACAGCGACGGTCGCTTTCACACGCCGTCGGGTGAGCTCTTACCTCGCCTTTCCACCCTTACCTCATCGACGTAAAGCCGACAGGCGGTATATCTCTGTTGCACTTTTCCTGAAGTCGCCTTCGGCGGGCGTTACCCGCTATCCTTGCCCTGTGGAGCCCGGACTTTCCTCATGGACGGGCTTTCGCCCTGTCCCCGCGACTATCCAGCGTACTCGCAGGGTCAATTCTACCCAAACAGCGGCGGAAAGTCAACGAAAATTTATCGGACACGGGGGATCAGCAGCATTTTATCCGGTACCGTTCCCTCCTCCAACTGATTCACCGCGCGGATCAGCTCCTCGTCGGTGCGGTACTGCTTTGCCGCGTCCCACAGGGTCTCTCCCGGCGCCAGACGGCGCATGACCAGGGATGGCCGGCGGACGCTTTCCTGCTCCGGAAGGCACTGCACCGCACTGACGGTTGACAGCGTTTCGCGGGGCGCGGCGGCGGGCGATACCTCCACCGCCTGCCGCAGGTCGCAGCCGCTGCCGGTGAAGGCTACCTCCGGCGCACCGCACAGGGCGCAGACCTCGCCCTCTCCCAGCGGCAGCTGCGCCATTTTTTCGGTGACGGCCGGGGCCTCCTCCTCGTCCAGATACAGCAGACGCATACGCACGTCGGCGCAGGGCGTTCCGTCCTCTCCGGCAGAGGGCGCGCAGGCAGTATCCGTAACGAACACGAAGGGCCGCTGACGGCCGAAATCCAGATGCTGGATCGCCTCCTGCCGCACGGGGCGCTCCGGCGCCAGGGGCAGGGACCGTTCTGTCGTTTCCAGCTTGGTGCCGCAGCGGGTGCTGTACAGATCCGTAACGCAGGATACCGTCTCCTTACGCGTGATACGCAGCAGCAGACGAAGCTCCGCCGAGACGGAGAAGCCGCTGCTCTCCTCGGTCCGCAGCAGGCGCGCTTCGCCGCAGATCAGCTGTACCTTAGCGGCGACATCCCCCTCCTCGCCGACAGCCGGGCTGTCCACGATCTGGGAGAAGGGTACAGCGGCGGTGTATGTATGCAGCTTCTGCTGCTGGCAGCGATACAGGGCGCAGAGGGTCAGTTCGCCCTTTACCAGCAGCTTGGCGCCCACCAGCTGGCAGGAGGCGACCTGGGGATACAGGCGGCAGAGGAGCAGGTCCTCCGGTGCCGGCTGGCCGGCCGGTACCGTGACCTCACCGGCGACGGCGCACTCACGCTCCGCCATGGCGGCGGTCATGCACAGCTCATGCTCCTGGCGGCGCAGCCGCAGGGCGGGGTCCTCCTCCACGCCGCAGCACAGCTGCACGGTGGTGCAGGTATAGCCGCAGACCGTCCACTCCGGCATCAGACGCAGGGACAGGCGGCGGGGCGTCAGTGCCTGGGCCTCGCACAGCAGCAGCCTTCCGGCGGCCCACAGCACATGACAGGCCGCCAGGGGGCGGTTCTCCGCCGTGCAGACAAAGGGCACCGCCTGGGTCATGCTCCGCAGTCCCACGCTCTCCTCTGAGGTATACAGCACCGTGACCCGGACAGTACCCTTCAGCTCCAGACTGCCGCTGCGGGCGGTGATGGACCGCAGACACAGTGTGCCAGAGGCCTCCACCACGCGCCCCATGTCCGGGCAGTAATCGGGGATGGCTGCCTCCAGCGTCTCCTCATGGGTCAGCGTCAGCCGGGGCACCTCATCCCAGCAGGTGATATCCTTCCATTGCAAGCCACATTCCATCGTTCCAGCCCTCACATTCCTATGGTTTGTGACCATTCTATGTGCGGACCCCGGCGATTATGCCGCCACGCCGAACAGTCGGCGCAGCAGTCCCCGCATCCCACGGGGCGCCCGCCAGACGATGATCCTCATGCCCTCACCTCCTGTCCCTCAAGCACGCGATTCCGCAGGCGATCAGCAAAAACGACACCAGAAACATTAAGCAGCCCACCGGGAACACCGCGGCGATCAGGATACCCAGCCCCAATCCCAGCGCACAAATGCCCAACCAGCAGCAGCCGCCCCATCTTCGCACCGTATATCCCTCCCCCTGCTCCAGTATATGAAGCGCAAAAAGCGGAGTGCATCGCACTCCGCTTTTTCACTTCTTCTGCCAGGCCCGCAGGTCCTTCAGTTCGTCATAGAGCCGCAGGTAGCTCCTGTGGCGGCTGGCGGGGATATCGCCGTCCTTCACCGCCTGTAGCACGCGGCAGCCCTTTTCCTTTGTGTGGGTGCAGCCGGTAAAGCGGCATTGGTCCACATAGGGCGCAAACTCGGGGAACGTCTCCGGCAGGTGCGCCTTCAGCTCCAGGTCCATTTCCTCTGTGTCGAAGGAGGAAAAACCCGGTGTGTCGATCACATAGGTGCCGCCGCCCAGAGCAAACAGCTCCACATGGCGCGTGGTGTGGCGGCCGCGGCCCAGGGCCTTGCTGACTTCTCCCACCGGCAGGTGCAGCTCCGGCAGCAGCCGGTTCAGCACGCTGGACTTCCCCACGCCGGAGTTCCCGGTAAAAGCGTTCAGCTTTCCGGCGATGGCGGCGCGAAGCGCGTCCAGCCCCTCCCCTGTCTCGGCGCTGATACGCAGCACCGGCAGGGCGGAATGACTGTAGATGCCATACAGCTCGTCCGCCGTGTTCAGATCGCACTTGTTCAGACACAGCAGCACCTGACAGCCCTTCAGGGCGGCGATGGCGGCAATGCGGTCAATGAGATACGGCTCCGTCACAGGGATGGCGGCGGAGGCCAGGATGACCAGCTGATCGATATTGGCGGCGGCGGGACGGGAAAACACATTGCGGCGCGGCTCCACAGCCTCCACAAAGCCCTCGCCCCCGCCAAGGTCACGGACCCGGACCCAGTCGCCCACCAGTGGGCTCATACCCTCGCGGCGGAATTTCCCGCGGGCGCGGCATTGCAGCGTCTCGGCTCCGGTATTTACATAGTAGAAACCGCTGAGCGCCTTCTCAATGCGGCCCCGGCTCAAAAGCGTATCTCCTGAATGGCGGAGACCTTGGTGGCCCCGGTGTTCATGCTGGTGAAGATGGCACAGACATTAGAACTGGTCCCCGCCTTGCCGGTGAAGGTATACGTCACCGCCCCCATGGAGGCGTTGATGTACTGGCTGTCCAGTGTCACGCTGTCCTGCTCAAACTCCACCTTGATCATGCCCTCCATGTCGCTGGGCATGGTAAACTCCACTACCCGGGCCGCTGTGGCGTCGTCACTGTTCTTCTGCCCGCTGACGGTAAAGCTGATCTTTGTGCCGCCGGGGACCTCGCTGGTGGGCTCGATGCTCTGCTCGATCACCTGGCCCTGAGGCAAAAAGCTGAATGCGTCATAAGTGATCTCGCCCACGGTAAGGCCCAGGTCCTGGGCATTCTGCACCGCGTTGGCGATATCCTGACCGGTAAAGGTAGGCACCGTCACCGTTTCCGGTCCGGTGCTGACCCGCAGGATCACCGTCTGTCCGGCCACCAGCGGCTCATCGGCGGCAGGGACCGTCTCGATCACGGCGTCCGCGCCGTATTTGTCGGAGGATACGGTTTCTGTGGTGATCTTCAGGTCCAGACCCATATCGGTCAGAAGCACGCGTGCCTGCCGGTACTCCATGCCCACCAGGTCCTTCATCGGCACCTTCTCCGGCTCAGCAGCCACATAGACCTGAATGACCAGATTGCTCTTGCGTGTGCGGCCGGCGGCGGGATCCTGCTCGACGATCTGCCCCGGCTGGTATTCCTCCGTGGTGCGGGTACCCTGCACCTCGATCAGGAAGATGTCCTTTACGCCCTCCATCTCCTGGGCCTCCTCCACGGTCCTACCGCGGATATCAGGCACGGGGTAGCTCTTGTTGCTGCCGGCAGGGCCGAAATCGCCCAATATCAGCTTGAACAGCAGCACCACCAGCAGCACCGCCGCGGCAAAGATCCCGGCAATGATAGCAATGGACTTCTTATCCCGGCGGGGCGGCTCCTCTTCCGCCTCGCGCTCCCGGCGCAGCTCGCCGGTGTGCTTTTTTACGGCGGAGGCCACCTGGGCCGTGGGCAGGGGCATGGTGGGCTCGGTATCCGCGGCAGGGGCAGTCAGCTCCTGCCGGATATAGTCCATATCCACAGATGGGTCCCGGCGGAACTTCTCCAGGTCCTCGATCATGGCGTCTGCCGAGGCGTAGCGCTTGTTGGGGTCGCTGTTCATAGCCTTCATGCAGATCAGCTCCAGCGGCTCGGGGATACTGGGATCGATATCCCGGGGCGCCAGGGGCACGGAGCTCAGGTGCTGGATGGCCACGGACACGGCGCTGTCGCCCTCAAAGGGCAGGCGTCCGGTGAGCATCTCATACAGCACGACGCCGGCGGAATAGATGTCCGAGCGCGCGTCGATACGGTCGCCCCGGGCCTGCTCCGGCGAGATGTAGTGCACGGAGCCAAGCGCCTCCTGGGTCAGTGTCTGCCCCTGGTTGGCAAGGCAGGCAATGCCGAAATCGGCCACCTTCACGCTGCCGTCCCGCAGGACCATGATGTTCTGGGGCTTGATATCACGGTGGATGATGCCGCGGCTGTG
>DJPP01000071.1:8466-9057 GCA_002438575.1 Oscillospiraceae bacterium UBA6409
TCCATGCGGCCACGGCGCTCCATATACTGCTTCAGCGTGATGCCGTCGATCAGCTCCATGACGATGTATTCCCGGTCCGGATTGGTGGACACGTCATACACCGAAACGATGTTGGCATGGCTCAGCTGCGCTACCGCCTGGGACTCATCGTGGAACCGGCGGCGGAAATCCGCGTTGTCCGCCAGGTCGCTTTTCAGTATCTTGATGGCCACAAGGCGATTCAGCCGGTGGCACCGGGCCTTATAAACGTTGGCCATGCCGCCGGAGCCGATCAGCTCCAGTATCTCATAGCGATCGTCCAGCATTTTTCCGATATACTGATCCATGTGGTCATCTCCCTTCCTCGTTCAGCAGCAGCACTGCCGTGATGTTGTCCGGCGCGCCCCGCTGAAGCGATATTTGCAGCAAATGGTCAAGACATTCGTTTACGTCCCCGTCGTGGAGGACCTCAAACAGCATCTCCTGATCCGAGACGGTGTTCACCAGTCCGTCGGAACAGAGCAGCAGGAACTCGTCCTTGTGCCAGGGCAGCTCAAAGGTATCCGCCTTGGCGTTGATGTCCGGGCCCAGCGCCCGGGTGATCAGGTTGCG
>DJPP01000071.1:9212-9427 GCA_002438575.1 Oscillospiraceae bacterium UBA6409
ATCGCCATGTCGGACCGGGCCACGGCGCACACCAGCGTGGTACCCATGTGCTGGTACTCCGCGTTCCGCGCCGCCTCCTGCCGGATGGCGTCATTGGCGCAGGCGATAGCGCTGAGCATCGCCTGCCGCAGCTGTGGGATGTCCATATCGTCCCGCAGGCTGTCGCGCAACTCCTTTTCGAACCGGGCCACGGCAATGGCGCTGGCCACCCGTCC
>DJPP01000071.1:9520-9701 GCA_002438575.1 Oscillospiraceae bacterium UBA6409
AACACGGCGTAGGCGTCCTGATTCTCGCTCCGCACCAGCCCGGTATTGGTGATCCCCCACATTTTCATAGTCGCTCACATCCTTTATTCCGTAAAGAGTCTATGTCTCACAGTTGGCCGCGTTCCTGCATTTCCTTGCGCCGCAGCTGGCCGCAGGAGGCGTCGATATCGCCGCCCAGACT
>DJPP01000149.1:0-909 GCA_002438575.1 Oscillospiraceae bacterium UBA6409
CTTCATGGCGGCCTCGATCTCGTTGATGGCGTCGTAGATCACGCGGTACATCCGCATATCCACGTTGGCCCGGGCGGCACTGTCGCGGGCGGCGGCGTCCGGCCGGACGTTGAAGCCCACGATAATGGCCTGAGAGGTGGACGCCAGCATGACGTCGCTCTCGTTGATGGCGCCCACGCCGCCGTGGATCACGCGGACGCGGACCTCCTCGTTGCTCAGCTTCTCCAGCGAGGCCTTCACCGCCTCCACGCTGCCCTGTACGTCGGCCTTGACGATCAGGTTCAGGTTCTTCATCTCGCCGGCCTGGATCTGGCTGAACAGATCCTCCAGCGACACCTTGGTCACAGGGGCGTTGGCCTTGGCCTTTGCCTCCTCCTTGCGCTGCTCCACCAGCTCGCGGGCCAGCTTCTCGTCGGCCACGGCGTTGAACGTGGCGCCGGCGGAGGGCGCTTCGCTCAGGCCGGTGATCTCCACGGGCACGCTGGGACCGGCCTCGGTGATGCGCTGGCCCTTGTCGCTGACCATGGCGCGCACGCGGCCCACAGAGGTGCCCGCGATGATGACGTCGCCCTGATGCAGCGTGCCGTTCTGTACCAGCAGGGTGGCCACGGGGCCGCGGCCCTTGTCCAGCCGCGCCTCGATCACGGTGCCCTGCGCCGCGCGGTTGGGGTTGGCCTTCAGCTCGCCCACCTCGGCGGTCAGCGTCAGCATCTCCAGCAGATTGTCCACGCCCATGCCGGTCTTGGCGGAGATGGGGCACACGATGGTGTCGCCGCCCCACTCCTCGCACACCAGGCCGTACTCGGTCAGCTGCTGCTTGATGCGCTCGGGGTTGGCCTCGGGCTTATCCATCTTGTTGATGGCCACGATGATGGGGATGCCGGCGGCCTTGGCGTGGTTGATGGACTC
>DJPP01000149.1:978-3434 GCA_002438575.1 Oscillospiraceae bacterium UBA6409
ACCATGGCGCCGCGGGCGCGCATGGAGGTAAAGGCCTCATGGCCGGGGGTATCCAGAAATGTGATGGGCTTGCCGTGGATCTCCACCTGATACGCGCCGATGTGCTGGGTGATGCCGCCGGCCTCGCCGCTGGCCACATGGGCGTTGCGGATATAGTCCAGCAGGCTGGTCTTGCCGTGGTCCACGTGGCCCATGACCACCACCACGGGTGCCCGGGGCACCAGGTCCTCGTCCTTGTCCTGATGGTCGTCGATCAGGCGCTCCTCGATGGTGACGACGACCTCCTTCTCCACCTTGCAGCCCATCTCCTCGGCGATGATGGCGGCGGTGTCGAAGTCGATCATCTGGCTCAGGGAGGCCATCACGCCGTTCTTCATCAGGCACTTGACCACCTCCGCGCCGGTCTTCTTCATCCGGCTGGCCAGCTCGCCCACGCTGATCTCGTCGGGGATCTGCACGGTGACGGGGGTCTTCTTGATGACCTCCAGCCGCAGCTTGCGGAGACGGTCAGCTTCCTCCTGCTTGCGCTTGTTGCTGGCGAAGTTATTGTCCCGCCGCTGCTTATTGCGGAATTTCTCCTTGCCCTGGGGGGCCTGCTGGTCCCGCTTGCCGTTGCTGCGGGCGTCGGCCATATCCTGCAATTTCTCGTCGTACTTGTCCAGATTGACGTTGGTGGCCTTGCGGGTGTCTACCACCTGCTTCTGAGGCACGCGGGACATGGGCTGCTTGGGTTGCTCCGCCTTGGGCGCGCCGCCCTGCTGGGGCCTGCCGCCCTGGCCCTGACCCTGTGCCGGCGCGGACGCGCTCTGCGCCGGCTTGGCGGCGGGCTTCTCCGCCTTCTTCTCCTCCGGCTTGGCGCCCTCGGCGAAGATCACCGCGATGCTGCTCACCGGGTTGTGCTGGGTCAGATACTCAAAGATCAGGCTCAGCTCCCGGTCCTCCAGCACCTGCATATGATTTTTGGGCGTTTCGGCGTACTTGGTCAGGATCTCCGTGATCTCCTTCGTGGACACGCCGAAGTCCTTGGCCACCTCATGCACTCTGTATTTGTTAGCGATACTACCCAAATAAAGCCACCTCCATCTCAGTTGCTCGCGCCGCGCCGGCGGCGCGCTGTGTTCCTGTTATCTGCCGGACGTCTTCCGGCTTCCCTTGCCCTTCTTCACCGGCCGCGCGTTTTCATACCGTGCGCCGGGGGCCTCCTTCTTCGCCGGCCGTTTATCCCTGGGCGGGCGGCCGCTTCGTTCCTTATAGACCCGATCGGGGCGTCCCTCCGGACGCTCCCGCCGCGGCGGCCGCCGGTGCTCCGGTGCCGGCGGCTCCGGCGGCGCGTGGGGCGGCTCCGGCGGCTTGCCGCCGCGAACGCGGTGCCTGCCCTGCCGCAGGTTCTTCTCGTGCTGTAATTGCTCTTCCTTCCGTTCCCTTGCCCGCTTGGCCTTCAGGTCCAGCGCCTCCGCCGCCGCGCCGTAGATCTCCGGCTCCGCCGCCGCCAGCTTTTTCACCAGCGACTGGGCAAACCCGATATCCGTTACCGCGCACATGGCCACGCTGGTCCGTCCCAGCGCCCGGCCGAAGGCCTCCTTGTCCGCCGGGAAGGGCAGGCACAGGCAGCTGCCCGCCCGGCCGAAGCTGTACGCCCGCCGCACGGAGGACGCCGCCGCGTCCCGCGCCGTAAAGATGACCCTGGCCTTCTTGGCCCGCGCCGCCGCGCCCACGGGCTCCTCGCCCACGGCCACGGCCCCGGCCTTCAGTGCCAGGCCCAGGGTGGATAACAAATGCTCCGTCACAGCGTCACCATCTGCCCTTCCAGCGCGTCGTATACCTCCGCCGGTATGGCGGTGTCGAAGGCGCGCTCCAGCGCACGGCTTTTCCGTGCTTTTTTCAGGCACTCCGGGTCGGGACACACATACGCGCCCCGGCCGGATCTCTTTCCGGTGCTGTCCAGCAGTATCTCCCCCTCCGGGGTCTTCACGATACGCAGCAGCGCCTTTTTGTCTTTCATTTCCCGGCAGCCCACACATTGCCGCTGGGGTATCTTACGGGTCTTCTGCATCGCTGCCGTTCCTTTCCGCAGCCGCCGCTTACTCCGCGTTGGCCGCCTTGATGTCGATCTTATAGCCGGTCAGCCGCGCGGCCAGACGGGCGTTCTGCCCCTCCTTGCCGATGGCCAGACTCAGCTGGTCTGCGGGCACCGTCACGCGGCAGGCCTTGCCCTCGTCGGCCAGCTGTACGCTGACCACATCCGCCGGCGCCAGCGCCGCGGCGATAAACTCCGCCGGGTCCTCGCTGTACTTCACGATGTCGATCTTCTCGCCCCGCAGCTCGTCCACGATGGCGTTCACGCGCTGGCCTCTGGGGCCCACGCACGCGCCGATGGCGTCCACGTTGGGGTCCTCGGACCACACGGCGATCTTCGTGCGGTTGCCGGCCTCCCGGGCGATGGACCGCACCTCCAC
>DJPP01000149.1:3501-7449 GCA_002438575.1 Oscillospiraceae bacterium UBA6409
CCGGGGTGGGTGCGGGAGATCATCACCTGCGGCCCGCGTGTGCTGCGGCGCACCTCTACCAGATACACCTTCACCATCTGCCCCTCGTGCAGCTCCTCGCCGGGCACCTGCTCGTTCATGGTCAGCACAGCCTCCGTGGCCTCGCTGCCGCTGCCGATCCGCAGGATCACATTGCCGTTCCGGGGGTCGATCCGGCTGACGGTGCCGGTGAGGATCTCATGCTGCTTGCTGCCCCACTCGTCATAGATCATGCCGTGCTCGGCCTCCCGCAGGCCCTGGATGATGACCTGCTTGCCGTTGCCGGCGGCGATGCGGCCGAACTCCACGGACTCCACCGGGAAGTTCACCATGCCGCCCAGCTCGTTCTTGGCGGAGATGCGCTTGGCCTCCTCCAGCGAGATCTGGCTGGCGGGGTTCTCCACCTCCTCCACGATCTCCTTCTGGACGTACATTTTCAGGTCCTTCTTCTCCTCATCCACGTCCACCACCACATACTCCACGCCCTCGTGGTCGCGCTTATAGGCGGTGGTCAGCGCCTGGATGATCTTGCCCATCATAAAGCTCTGGGGAATGCCCCGTTCCTTTTCCAGCATAGCCAGCGCCGCAAAGATCTCGTCACATTTCATGGTCGTTTCTCCTTCTATCTCAAGTCGTGTTGTCTCAGAATTCTACCCGCAGGCGCACCAGCGCCGTCTCGTTCTTCTCAAAGCGCACCGTCTCGCCGCCCATATCCAGCAGCACCGCGCCGTCCTCATAGCCCGCCAGGGTCCCGGCGAACTCCTTGCGCCCGTCCTTGGGCTGGTACGTTTTCACCAGCACGGGGCTGCCCATGAACTGCACAAAGTCCCCCGGCCGCTTCAGCTGGCGCTCCAGTCCCGCCGAGCCCACCTCGAACACATAGCTGCTCTCGATGGGGTCCGCCTCGTCCAGCAGATCGCTGACCGTGCGGCTGATGGCCTCGCAGTCCAGAATGTCCACGCCGCCGTCCTTATCCAGATACAGCCGCAGGTACCACTGTCCCGCCTCCCGGACGTACTCCACGTCCCAGATGCGGCAGCCCTGCGCCTGCACCGCCGGCTCCGCCAGCTCCCATACGACCTCGGTGATCTTTTTCACAGCAAGCCCTCCAACAGAACGTCCCGGTCACCAGGGAACGATGACCATTAAAAAAGCGGACGATCCCGTCCACTCAGTCAATACCTTACCTTAACCTTACGTACACATAGCATACCATATAAGTACACGAAACGCAAGTGTTTTTCCGCAAAAAACACCCGCGAAATAGGCCGAAAAGCTGAAAAGAACGCCCTTCAGGACGCTCTTTTCAGCTTCATAACGCCTCTCGACAGCAAAAACGCCGCCAAATTTACCAGCACCACCGTGGCGCCCACCGGCGTGCCCCACAGGTACGACCCGGTCAGCCCCACGCAGAAGCACACCACGCTCAGTCCCGCGGCGCAGATGACCACGCCCCGGAAGCTCCGCAGCAGCGTCATGGCCGTCAGGGCGGGGAAGATGACCAGGCTGGAGATGAGCATCGCGCCCATCATCCGCATACCCAGCACGATGGTCAGCGCCGTCAGCACGGACAGTATGGTGTTGTACAGTCCCACCTTCACCCCGGTGGCCCGGGCGAAGCTCTCGTCGAAGGTGATGGCGAACAGCCGGTGGTAGAACAGCACATACAGCACCAGCACCGCCGCGCACAGCCCCACGCTCAGCGCCACATCCGCCCGGTCCATGGCCAGGATAGAGCCGAACATAAAGCTGTCCACATCCGTGGTCATGCCGGTGGTCAGGCTGGTGACCACCACGCCCACGGCCAGCGCCGAGGCGCTGACCACCGCGATGGCCGCGTCCGCGCCCATCCGGCTCCTCTCCGTCATCCGCAGCAGCCCCAGCGCCGCCAGCACCACCACCGGGATGGACACCGGCAGCGGCGCCCAGCCGCAGGCCAGCGCGATGCTCAGCGCGCCGAAGGACACATGGCTCAGCCCGTCACCGATCATGGAGTACCGCTTCAGCACCAGCGGCACGCCCAGCAGCGCCGCGCACAGCGCCACGAGGATACCCACCACGAACGCCCGCAGAATAAACGGGTACGTGAACATTTCCAGCAGTAAGCTCATGCCTCGTCACCTCCGAACCGCTTGCCCCAGGGGGACGTCAGATAGTCCGCCGCCGTGCCGAAGAAGTACGTTCCGTGGCCGGCGTGCAGGATATGGTCGGCGTAGCGCAGGGCGCTGCGTATATCGTGTGTCACCGCCACGATGGCGAGGCCCTCCTGCTTGTTCAGGTATTCCAGCGTGCGGTACAGCTCCTGGGCCGCCGCCGGGTCCAGTCCCGTCACCGGCTCGTCCAGGATCAGCAGCTCGCCGGCGGCGCACAGGGCACGCGCCAGCAGCACCCGCTGCTGCTGCCCGCCGGACAGCTCCCGGTAGCACCGGTCCTTCAGCTCCAGCACACCCAGCTTGCCCATGTGCATCAGCGCCGTGGACTTCTCCTTCGGTGTGTAGAAAAACCGCATTCCCTTCCCGCTGAGAAAGCCGCTGCACACCACCTCTGTCACCGTGGCGGGAAAGTCCTTCTGCGCCTTTGTCTGCTGGGGCAGATAGCCGATGGCCCCGCCCCGCAGGGCGGGGGAGCGCACGATCTCGCCGGACAGGGGCTTCAGCAGCCCCAGCAGGCTCTTCACCAGTGTGGATTTACCGCTGCCGTTCTCGCCTACGATGCACACATAGTCGCCGCTGCGTACCTGAAAGCTCAGGTGCTCCCACACCGGCTTGCCCTCATAGCCCAGCGCCGCGTCCCGGCAGTCCAGCAATATGCGTTTCTCCTGTTCCATCAGGACAGTCCCTCCTTCAGTGCCGCCGCGTTGGCGGTCATCAGACTGATATAGGTGGCTCCGCCGTCGAATTCCGCCCGGCTCACCGTCTGGCAGGAGTGGAATGTCCGCACCTGCGCCCCGGTGGTCTCGGCGATGGCCTGCGCCACCTTCCGGCTGCTCAGCTCAATGGTGTATATCACCGGTATCTCCTGCTCCTCCACCACGTCGATCAGGTATTTCAGCGTGGCGAGGGACGGCTCCGTGTCTCCCGCGCAGCCGTGGAACGCCGCCCGGTAATCCAGATCATATTCCCTGCAGAAATACAGCAGCGGGAACCGATCGCCGAACACCAGCAGCCGCCGTGCCGCATGGCCCGTGATGTCCCGGAACGTCTCGTCCAGCGCCTGCAGCTCCGTCAGATAGTCCGCCAGCCGCGCCCGGTAGCCGTCGGTGTTGTCCGGGTCCGCCTCGCACAGTGTGTCGCAGATGGCCCGGCACAACGCCATGGCGTTCACCGGTGATGTCCAGATGTGCTCGTCGTACTCGATGCCCTCTTCGTGGCCGTCGTGCAGGTGTCCGTCGTGTTCATCGTGTTCGTCGTGCTCGTCGTGTTCGTCATGCTCGTCGTGTTCGTCATGCCCATGCGCGTGGTCATGGCCGCCCTGCATTCCCTCGGTGTACTCCTCCCGGTATGTCTCCACGCAGTCCATCATAGCCAGTCGGTAGGGGATGGCCTCGCCCGCCGCGTCCAGAATGTCCTCTACCCACAGCTCGCTCTCTCCGCCGTTGTAGATGAACACCTCTGCCTCGCTGACGGCGATCACGTCCAGCGGCGTGGGCTCAAAGCTGTGCGTCTCCCGTCCGGCGGGCACCAGCAGATGCACGTCCACCGCGTCCCCGCCGATCTGCCGCACAAAGTCGTAGTAGGGGAACAGTGTGCACACCACGTTCAGTTTTCCGCTTTGCGGGCGGCCCTGCCGCCCGCAGCCCGCCAGCGTTAGTGCCAATACCGCCGCCAGCACCGCTGCGCCTGCTCGTCTCACGTGCCCTGCCTCCTTCGCGTGTCTTGTCTCGCAAAACCACAGTATACCACACAATGCGCCAAAAGGGAAGTGTCTGAT
>DJPP01000149.1:7620-8106 GCA_002438575.1 Oscillospiraceae bacterium UBA6409
GCAGAACAGCTGAAAAACACCACAAAAAACCACTTTGTTAACGCTAAGATAATGTTAAAATAGTAAAAAAGACCGTTAAAATTTCATTAAAATTGCTAATTGAACCATTCGACGATTTCCTGTATACTTTTTCCATAGTCCGCAGCGTTTTTCTGCGGATGTGTTTTCAGGAGAAAAAATTAAAAGGAGAGAAACAATGGAAGAAAGAAAAGGCTTTGGATCCAATTTTGGATTCCTGATGGCCGCGGTCGGCTCGGCGGTCGGCCTGGGCAACATCTGGGGCTTCCCCACGAAGATGGGACAGTCCGGCGGCTTCGTGTTCCTCATCATCTATCTGATTTTGGCAGTCCTGTGCGGCTTCATCATCATGCTGGGTGAGCTGGCCATCGGCCGCAAGACCGGTCACGGCGCCGTGGGCGCGTACAAGGCCCTGTCCAAGAAGTTCAAGTGGATGGGCTGGATGGGTATCCTGTCCGCCTTCTTCAT
>DJPP01000127.1 GCA_002438575.1 Oscillospiraceae bacterium UBA6409
TGCTGGCGGTGCTGCTGCGCCGCAGCGGGGGAGAGCTGGCGCTGCTGCTCGTCCTGGCTGTCTGCGGCGTGGCGGTCGCCTTGCTGCTGGAGCCGTTGGGTCAGCTCCGGGATTTCTGGGAGGAGGCCTCTGCCTGGGGTCAGCTGCCGGAGCAGCTGTTTCAGCCGCTGCTGAAAACGGTATGCATCGCCCTGATATGCAGGACAGGCTCCGATCTGTGCCGGGATGCCGGCGAGGGTGCCCTCGCCTCTGTGCTGGAGACTGCCGGTGCCGTGTCGGCCATTGTGGTCTCCCTGCCGCTGTTCCGCGCCGTCTGGGACTTGTTGGAGTCACTGCTATGAAAAAAGTCCTCTTCTGTCTGACGCTGCTGCTTCTGTGTCTGGACTGCGCTTGGGCTGCCGAACTGCCCGACGTCGTGACGGACGCCGTCCCGCCGGAGGCAGCTGACCTCCTGCCGGAAATGGACGCCTCCGCCTCCCATGAGACACTGTGGCAGGGCCTGGGCAATCTGTGGCACAGCGCCTGCGCCTATGTCCGGACAGCGCTGGAGACCCAGGCCTCCGGCGCGGCCTTGTTGCTGGGCGTGGTGCTGCTGTGCAGCCTGGCGGAGAGCTGTCTTGCCGCGGCGGACAGTCCCGGCGTGCCCCGCTATGTCTCCGTGGCGGGCGCGCTGGCTATCACACTTGTGGCGGCGGGAGACTTCCGCCGGATGATGGGCCTGGGGGTGGAGACCATGTCCCAGCTGGAGGTGTTCTCCAAGGCGCTGCTGCCCACCCTGTCCGCCGCCGTGGCTGCCGGCGGCGGCTATATCACCGCCGGTGCCAGGCAGGTGGCCACGGTGTTCTTCACCGACCTGCTCATCAGCCTTATCCGCCAGGTACTGCTGCCGCTGCTGTACGCCTGCATTGCGGCGGCGGCCGCGGACGCCGTTGTCCCCGGCCACAGCCTGCAGAAGATCGGCCAGGGCCTCCGCAAGTGCGTCACCTGGGCGCTGACGGCTATGATGCTGGCCTTTACCGGTTTCCTTTCCGTGACTGGCGCGGCCACCTCCGCGGCGGACGCCCTGACCACCCAGCTGACGCGCTCCGCCATCGCCACGGCGGTGCCGGTGGTGGGCTCCATCATCTCCGATGCCGCCGGCACGGTGCTGGCCGGTGCCGGGATGCTGAAGGGCGCCATCGGCGTATTCGGCCTGCTGGCGGTGCTGGCTATCTGCCTGACGCCCTTTATCACCATGGCCGTGCAGTATCTGCTGTATAAGCTGGCGGCGTTTCTGGCGGGCACCGTGACCCAGGAGCCCCTGGCAGACCTGATCGACGCGCTGGGCTCCGCCTTCGGCCTGATGCTGGGCATGACCGGCAGCTGTGCGCTGGCCCTGCTGATCTCCATAATTTCTTCTGTATCGGTGGTGAGTACATGATCTCGGAAACCCTGCGTACCTGGCTTCTTGGTGTCATCGCGGCAGGTATGATCGTTGGGATACTCTACGCCCTGCTGCCCCGAGGGCGTATGAAGGCGGTGGCCCATACCGTGGGCGGCATGGCCCTGCTGTTGGCCATCGTCCGGCCGCTGCTGGGCCTGGACCTGACCGAGCTGGCCCTCCGTTACGAGGACTATCAGCAGCAGATCCAGGCGCTGACGGCGGAATACCGCCGATCCGGCGACGCGGAATTCGCTGCGCTCATAGCGGACAAGACCGCCGCATATATTGCCAGCAAGGGAGACGACCTGGGGGTGACGTGTACCCCCCGGGTAGAGACAGAGGAGCGTGACGGCGTACCCTATCCCAGTGCCGTGACGCTGGATATTCCCAGGGACGAGGCGCTGGCCGCATGGCTCAGAACGGAGCTGGCCATTGACGACGCGCACCAGTATTGGCGTGAGGCAGACGAATGATGGAAAAGGTGAAAGATATTCTGAAAAAATACCGCTTCGCGGTGCTGGTGGCCCTGGCCGGCGTGGTGCTGATGCTGCTGCCCGCCGGTAAGCAGGACACCGAAGCCGACGACACGGCAGGGGAGGAGATGTCCTTCTCTCTGGAGGAGACGGAGCGCCGTATGGCGGAGGTACTCTCCGCTATGGACGGCGTGGGCCGGGTCCAGGTGATGCTGACGCTGCAAAGCGGCGAAGCGCTGTCGCTGGCAGAGGACAGCAGCGCTGTCCTGGGCAGCGGCGGCGATGTGCGGCAGGACAGCCAGGTCCTGACGGTGAACCGCGGCAGCGGCAGGCAGGAGGTCGTGGTCACCCAGCGGCTGTACCCTACCTATCAGGGGGCAGTGGTGGTCTGCCAGGGGGCGGGCGACAGCCGTGTGCGCCTGCGGGTGCTGGAGACGGTGTCTGTGCTGACAGGGCTCAGCAGCGATAAGATATCGGTAGTCCAATGGAAACAGTAACAATAAATGGGAGGAACGACAGTATGAAGCAGGTATGGAAGCGCCGCGCCGTGGCGGCGGCCGTGGTGGTGCTGGTGGGCACATCGGTGTACTTGAACTGGCGCTACGCCGGAGATGTGGCGGATACGTCCAAGGTGCTGGGCCAGTCTACGCTGGTCAACGGTGAGACCACGGAGGCGCAGGCGGATACCGCGGACACCGCCGGAGACGACTATTTCTCTACGGCCCGGCTCAGCCGCAAGCAGGCCCGCGATACCGCCATCAGTATGCTGGAGGAGGCCAAGGACGAGGAAAACGCCTCAGAGGAGGTAGCCAACGAGGCGTCCGAGACGCTTCAGGTGCTGGCTGGCTACACCGTGGCGGAGACGCAGATCGAGAACCTGGTGGTGGCGAAGGGGTATGCAGACTGCGTAGCCTTTATGGGCGCGGACTCCATCAGTGTGGTGGTATCGGCGCCTGACGGTCTGGAGGCGGAGGACGTAGCGAAGATCAAGGATATCGTCATCGCGGAGACATCCTACACCCCCGGCCAGATCAAGATCATGGAGGCGGGAACGTCCGGTGCAAAATAGGTGTTGTATTTCCCCGGGAAAAATGGTATAATCCTATACTGCAATTAGCTGAGTACCAATGACAACTGTGAGGAGACGAACAGACCATGGCTGAAAATAAGGAATATATGATCCACCAGGAGGATGGCGGCAGCATCCAGATCTCCGAGGATGTGCTGGCCTCTATTGCCAGCACCACGGCTCTGGAGGTGGACGGCGTAAGCGCCCTGATGAGCGCCAACGTATCCGACCTGATGGGCGGCAAAAAGATGACCTGCAAGGGCGTCCGCGTCGAGCTGGACGGTGAGCAGATCGTTGTGGGCATTTTCATTGCGGTGCGTTACGGCTGCGCTATCAGCGATGTGGCCAAGAAGGTCCAGAAAAATGTCCACACCGCGCTGGAGGGCATGACCGGCTTCAAGGTGGCGGCGGTGAACGTCCACGTGGGCGGCATCAGCTTTAACTGAACAACAGACGAGAGAGAAAAGGACGAACGCTTATGACACGCAGCACCGCACGGGAGATCGCCATGCACTTGGCGTACCAGCTGAGCTTCACCGAGTTGCCGGTGGAGGAGTTTCTGGACCAGCAGCTCAGCGATGAGCGCTTTGCCGAGCTGGCGGCAGAGGATGACCTCTACGCCGACCGGCCCAACACCAAGCAGGAGGCGTATATCCGCCGTCTGGTCTCCGGTGTGGCGGAGCACGCCGCCGAGCTGGACGCCGACATTGAAAAGTACGCCCAGGGCTGGCGCTTCGAGCGTATTTCCCTGGTGGCCGCCGCCATCATGCGTGTGGCCATGTACGAGATACTCTACATGGCAGACATTCCGCAGGGCGCCGCCATCAGTGAGGCGGTGACGATCGCCAAGAAGTACGAAACGCCCGAGGTCGCCAAATTCATCAACGGCATTCTGGGCAGCTTCGCCCGGGGCGAGGTCAAGGAGAAGGACTGAAAACCGCATACGAAAGGCAGAGCGTGAAGGCTCTGCCTTTTCAGGTCGCATACAGAAAGGAGTGATCGCCACGTCGGGCCAGTACATTTTCACGGTGTCCGAGGTCAACCAGTTTATCAAGGACCTGTTGGACAACGTGCCGCCATTGCAGGAGGTCCTGCTGCGGGGCGAGCTCTCCAACTATAAGATATACCCCTCCGGCCATCACTACTTTACGCTGAAGGACAGTCAGTGCAGCCTGAAGTGCGTCATGTTTAAGGGCAGTGCCATGCGCCTGCGCTTCCGCCCGGAAAGCGGTATGCAGGTCATCGCCTCCGGCCGTATCAGCGTCTATCCCCGCGACGGCGCGTACCAGCTGTACTGCACCGGCCTGACGCCGGAGGGTGCCGGCGACCTGAGCGTGGCCTTTGAGCAGCTGAAGGAAAAGCTGCGGAAGGAGGGCCTGTTTGACGAAAACCATAAAAAGCCCCTGCCGCCTTATCCCCGGCGCATCGCCATCGTCACCTCCCCGGCAGGCGCGGCGGTCCACGACATGATCCGCATCCTCCGCCGCCGCTATCCCATCGCCAAGGTCCTTCTGCTGCCCGTTCGCGTGCAGGGAACTGAGGCCCCGGCGGAGATCGCCGGCGCTATCCGTTACGCCAACGCTCACAGCCTGGCCGACGTGCTAATCACCGGCCGCGGCGGCGGTTCGCTGGAGGACCTGTGGGCCTTTAACGACGAGCGCGTGGCCCGCGCCATCTACGACTCGGATATTCCCGTCATCTCGGCGGTGGGCCACGAGCCGGACGTGGCCATCAGCGACTTCGTAGCGGACCGGCGGGCCTCCACGCCCTCCAACGCCGCCGAGATCGCCGTGCCGGACATGGCCGAGCTGCTGCGGACACTGGACGCTGCCCGATCCCGCATGACACAGTCGATACGCCGCGATATCGCCGCCCATTCCCGCCGTTTAGAGTCCCTGTCGAAAAAACGCGTCCTCACGGACCCGACTGCTTACCTGGCGGACCGCCGCCAGGATGTGGACCACATGACCCACCGCCTCTGCGCCGCCATGCGCGGATCGACGGACGATCAACGCCGCCGCTTCGGCGCGCTGGCCGCATCGCTGGACGCTCTCAGCCCGCTGAAGGTCCTGGGCCGCGGCTACGCCCTGGCTCAGCGGCCGGACGGCACAGTGCTCCGCAGCGCCGACCAGGCGCGGGTAGGGGAGACCCTGCGCCTGCGGCTGGCCGACGGTGCCCTGCTGTGCCAAGTAAAGGAAAAGGAGAACGAACATGGCAGCAAAAAAGACGTTTGAGGAGAATATGTCCCGGCTGGAGGAGATCGTCTCCCTGCTGGAGAAGGGTGACGCCACGCTGGGCGACAGCATGGCGCTGTTCGAGGAGGGCACCAAGCTGGTGAACGCCTGCCGCAAGGAGCTGGACACCGCCGAGCAGAAGGTGGTCAAGCTGTCCAAGGGCCCTGACGGTGTCCCGGTTGAGAGCGATTTTACTGCGGAGGATTGAGCCATGGACTACGAAAGACACTATGAGCAGTACCGCGCGGCGGTGGAGGACTACCTTTCCGCCCTTTTTGCCGGCAGTGCTCCCTATGACCGTCTCTACGAAGCCATGCGGTACAGCGTGCTCTCCGGCGGCAAGCGTATCCGCCCGGTGCTGACGCTGGAATTTTCCCGTCTGGGCGGTATCGACTGGCACCTGGCGCTGCCCTATGCCTGTGCGCTGGAGCTGGTGCACAACTATTCCCTCATCCACGATGATCTGCCCTGCATGGACAACGACGACCTGCGCCGGGGCAAGCCCACCAACCACAAGGTCTACGGTGAAACGCTGGCCGTCCTGGCCGGCGACGCCCTCCAGCCCGAGGCCTTCCGCCTCATTTCCCAGGCGCCCGGTCTGTCCGCCGATAGCCGCGTCGCGGCGGTCGGGGTCCTGGCCCGGGCCGCCGGTGCCGACGGCATGGTGGCCGGGCAGGTGCTGGACACCCTCTGCGATGTCCGTGATGAAGCCGGCCTGACGCAGCTGGACCGTCTCAAGACCTGCGCCATGATCTCCGCCGCGGCGGAGCTGGGCTGTGTGGCCGCCGGAATGGACGCGGAAAAGCGCCGTCAGGCCCGTGAATTCGGCGATGGACTGGGTCTGGCCTTCCAGCTCCGTGACGATATCCTGGATGTGACAGGCGCACAGGAGGTGTTCGGCAAGCCCATCGGCTCTGACAAGGCGGAGGGCAAGGTCACGCTGGTGGATGTGAAGGGCCTGGAGCAGTGCCAGCGCGATGTGGAGCAATACACCGCGCGGGCCAAGGCCGCTGTTGCCGCCTGGCCTGATAATGCGTTTTTGCTGGAGCTTGCCGACCACATGATAAATCGTGTAAAGTAATATCGCCTTACAGTTAATGCGGATAAATGCCCCGCGCCAAATGGCGCGGGGCGTCTTCTGTCATTTATCGTTCTGCGGTGCTGCCATAGTCACACAGCGCCCGCAGGGCGCAATTTTCACAATCCGGCTTCCGTGCCATACACAGCGCGCGGCCATGGAGCACCATCCGGTGGCAGAAGTTGTTGGCCTCCTCCGGGGGAATGACCTTTCGCAGCTGCTGCTCCACCTTCAGTGGGTCCTTGCTGCCGTCCGTCAGTCCCAGCCGTCCGGTGATGCGGATGCAGTGGGTGTCGCAGAC
>DJPP01000104.1:0-143 GCA_002438575.1 Oscillospiraceae bacterium UBA6409
TCGGCCAGCTTGATGCCCTTCTCAACGTCCTTGGAGATACCACGGCCCACGGACACGATGAAGTCGGCGCCGATCAGGTCAACCAGCTTCTTGGCGGCCTTGACGGTATCCACGACCTCGGTCTTGATGTCGGAGGCTTCCAG
>DJPP01000104.1:191-4216 GCA_002438575.1 Oscillospiraceae bacterium UBA6409
GCGAACGCGGGATGCAGGATCTCCACGTTCTTCTTGCACTCGCGCTTCTTCATAACGCCGGGGCGAACGGTCGCCATGGCGGGGCGGAAGCGGGGGCAGATGATGGAGGCCATCAGGTGACCACCGAAAGCGGGACGGGTCATCTTCAGGTCGCGGGACACGTCGTGGGGCTCGCGGTTGATCATCACGGTGCCCAGCTTCTCGATGCGCTCCTCGGGCAGGGTGGAAGCTTCCTTCAGGAAGCCCTTGTAGTTGGGCATATCGATGTCCAGGTGGGTGCAGTCGGCGCACAGACCGGTGTGCAGACGAGCCGCGCAGCGGGGGGCCAGGTCACGGCCGATGTTGGAGGCACCGAACAGCAGGACCTCGGGCTTCAGCTCCTCGACGGCCTCCACGATCACCTTGGTATAGGCGTCGGTGGTAAAGTCCTTCAGCAGGGGGCTGTTGTACACGTACACCTTGTCGGCGCCGTACTCACCCAGCTCGGCGGCGATGCCGTCAACGTTGTCGCCCAGCAGGATGCCGCACAGCTCGACGCCCAGCTCATTGGCCAGCTTCCGGCCCTCGGAGATCAGTTCGAAGGTGGTGGGCATCATCACGCCCTGGCGCTGCTCGCAGAACACCCATACGTTCTTGAAGGCAGCGGTATCAGCACTATTAAAAGCCATTTTCTTTTCTCCTTCCTTAGATGATGTGCTTGGCGGCCAGGATGCCTGCCAGCTTGTCGGTGGTAGCCTTGTCAGCGCCCTCGAGCATCATGCCCGCGCCCTTCTGAGGAGGCGTGAAGGAGGTCAGAATGTTGGTGGGAGAACCGGCCAGACCGATGGTGCTCTTGTCGATCAGGGGGTGATCCTTCAGGGTCTCATAGGTCATGGTGACCAGAGGCTTGCTGTAGCACTCGAACGCGCCGCCCACGGACAGGTAACGCGGGGTGTTCAGCTCCTTGATGCAGGTGATCATGCAGGGGGTCTTGACCTTGATGGTCATGTAGCCGTCCTCCAGCATACGCTTGACGGTCAGGGTGTCGCCGTCCTTGGTGATCTCGCCGGCATAGGTGACCTGGGGCAGATGCAGCTTCTCAGCGATCTGGGGACCGACCTGGGCGGTATCACCGTCGATGGCCTGACGGCCAGCCAGAATGATGTCGTCCTTCTCGATGCCGTAGGTATCGATGGCGGCAGCGATGATCTGGGAGGTAGCGTAGGTATCGGAACCGCCGAACTCGCGGGCGGTGACCAGAACACCCTCGTCCACGCCCATGGCCATCAGCTCACGCAGCATACCCTCTGCGGGAGGAGGACCCATGGTGAACGCCACGACCTTGCAGCCCAGCTCGTCCTTCAGGGACAGGGCGGCCTCGACAGCGTTCAGGTCATCGGGGTTGATGATGGTCTGCATGGACGCACGGTCCAGCGTACCATCGGGATTCACGGCCACCTTACCGGAGGTATCGGGGACCTGCTTGACAGTTACGAGAATTTTCATTTTCCTTTTACCTCCTACCTTACTTCACGCCCAGATTGCTGGCGATGACCATGCGCTGGACCTCGCTGGTGCCCTCGTAGATCTCGGTGATCTTGGCATCACGCATCATGCGCTCCACGGGATACTCACGGGTGTAGCCGTAACCGCCGAACAGCTGCACGGCGCGGCGGGTCACATCGGAAGCGGCCTCGGCGGCAAACAGCTTGGCCATGGCGGCATCCATGGAGTAGGGCTCGTGGTTCTGCTTCTTCATAGCGGCGGAGTAGACCAGGAACTGCGCGGCCTGCATACGGGTGTGCATCTCGGCCAGCTGGAACTGGGTGTTCTGGAACTGGGAAATGCGCTTGCCGAACTGAACACGCTCCTTGGTGTACTTGATGGCTTCCTCGACAGCGCCTTCGCCCAGGCCCAGGGCCTGAGAGGCGATACCGATACGGCCGCCGTCCAGGGTCTTCATGGCGATCTTGAAGCCCTCGCCCTTCTTGCCCAGCATACGGTCCTTGGGAATGACGCAATCCTCGAAGATCAGGTCGCAGGTAGAGCTGCCGCGAATACCCATCTTCTTCTCGTGCTTGCCCTGAGAGAAGCCCTTGTCGTCCTTCTCCACGATGAACGCGGAGATCTCCTTCATGCTGCGGCCGCGCTTGTCAACGGTCTTGCCGGTGACGGCGATGACCACGAAGGTATCGGCCACGTTGCCGTTGGTGATGAAGCACTTGGAGCCGTTCAGGATGTAGTTCTCGCCGGACTCGTCCAGGACAGCGGTGGTCTGCTGGCCCTGGGCGTCGGTGCCGGCGCCGGGCTCGGTCAGGCCGAAGGCGCCGATCTTCTTGCCGGAGCACAGGTCGGGCAGATACTTCATCTTCTGCTCCTCGGTGCCGTTCTCGAAGATGGGGGCGGCGCACAGGGAGGTGTGGGCGGAAACGATAACAGCGGTGGTACCGCAGACCTTGGCCAGCTCCTCGACGCACATGGCGTAGGAGAGCACATCAGCGCCGGCGCCGCCGTACTCCTTGGGGAAGTAAATGCCCATCATGCCCAGCTTGGCCATCTTCTCGACGGTCTCCATGGGGAAGCGCTCTTCCTCGTCGATCTCAGCGGCCAGGGGCTTGACCTCGTTCTCCGCGAAATCGCGGTACATCTTGCGAACGAGCAGCTGTTCCTTCGTCAGATGGAAATCCATACTTTTTTCTCCTTTTTCTGATTTTACTTGTTGTAGTTGAAGAAGCCTTCGCCGGACTTAATACCCAATTTGCCCGCGCGAACCATCTTCCGGATCAGCACGTTTGCGCGATACTTGCTATCGTGAGTCTCGTTGAACAGCACGTCCATAATGTTCAGCACCACGTCCCAGCCGATGAGGTCGCCCAGATGCAGGGGGCCCATGGGATGGTTGCAGCCCAGCTGCATAGCAATATCGATATCTTCCGCGGAGGCAACGCCTTCCTGCAGAACGCAAACGCCCTCGTTGCAGTAGGGGATCAGGATCTTATTGACCACAAAGCCGGGGGCCTCGTTGACCACCACGGGGGTCTTGCCGATCTCCACAGACAGGTTCTTGATATAGTCCACCAGGTCGGTGGGGGTGTTGCCGCCGGCGATGACCTCCACCAGCTTCATGGCGGGCACGGGGTTGAAGAAGTGCATACCGATCAGGTGATGCTTCAGGCCCTGGCCCATCTCGGTGATGGACAGAGAGGAGGTGTTGGAGGCGAAGATGGTCTCATCCTTGCAGATGGCGTCCAGCTTGCCCAGCAGCTCCTTCTTGACGGCCATGTTCTCGGCCACGCACTCGATGACCAGATCGGCATCGGCGGCAGCGTCGAACTCCTCGACCAGAACGCGGCTCATGATATCGTCCGCGGCCTCCTGGGTCATCTTGCCCTTGGCGACCTTCTTGTTCAGGGAGGCGGCCAGCTTGTCCTTATGACGCTGTGCGCTGGCGGTGCTGGAGGCATACATCAGGGCGGTGTGGCCCTTCGCTGCGAAAACCTGGGCAATGCCGCTGCCCATCGTACCGGCGCCGAATACTGCTACTTTCATGATAGTTCCTCCTACTAAAATTTTTACATGAATTACTTAATTATCAGGCGGTGTGCCTGTCAATTAACTTACTTGTTCTGATAGGGCTCGTGCTTGCGCTTTTCCAGGAAGGCGGACATACCCTCGATCTGGTCGGCGGACTGGAAGCAGCTGCCGAAGAGCTTTTCCTCGATGACGATGGCCTTATCCATATCCACCTGAAGGCCCTCGTTGATGGCCTGCTTGCAGGCGCGGACGGCGATAGGCGCGTTCTTGGCAATGGTCTCGGCCAGCTTCTCGGCGGCGGGCAGCAGCTCATCCAGGGGATAGACGGCGTTGACCAGGCCGATGCGGTAGGCCTCGTCAGCCTTGATGTTCTTGGCGGTATAGATCAGCTGCTTGGCCATGCCGGGGCTGACCAGGCGGGCCAGGCGCTGGGTGCCGCCGAAGCCGGGGGTGATGCCCAGGCCGGTCTCGGGCTGGCCGAAGACCGCGGTGTCGGCGCAGATACGGATATC
>DJPP01000104.1:4264-7570 GCA_002438575.1 Oscillospiraceae bacterium UBA6409
AAGCCGTTGACCGCGGCGATGGTGGGAATGGGCAGCGTCTCGATGGCGCGGAAAACGTCGTTGCCGTGCTTGCCGAAGGCCTCGCCGCCCTCTTTGGTCAGGGTGCTCATCTCGCCGATGTCGGCACCGGCCACGAAGGCCTTTTCACCGCTGCCGGTGATGACCAGAGCGCGGATATCCGCGTCCGCCTTTACGGTGGACACCAGCTCGTCCAGGTCGGTCAGGACCTCGGAATTCAGCGCGTTCAGCGCCTTGGGACGGTTGATGGTCGCCACGGCGATGAGGCCCTTCTTTTCCAGCAAAATGTTGGTCATGTCAAGTTCCTCCTTATGGTTCCTTTCCGTGGGCGCAGCACCCGAAGACGGCACAGACCGGCGGGTGGGCATACGCCTCCTCATACATATCGTATTATAGTGGTTCGTTAGGAATTTATCAAGTGCTACCCTGCGGCTTTTTTCTTTTTTAGCGGTTTCCACAAAAGTGGACACCGGAATTTGCACACTTTTTCGGGACGGAGGCAGCGGCAGGGCAGTAAACAGCGGAAAATGAGGTGGCGCGGAAAATGGTGCTTGTACACGGAAGAATTTCGTGCTATGATGGAGCCATGTGTAAAAGGGAGGGATCACCATGCAGAACGAGGAAAAGATCTTAGGGCTGCTGGAGCAGCTGGTGGAGGACGTCTCCGGGCTGAAGCAGGATGTTTCCGGGCTGAAGCAGGAGTCTGCGGAGACAAAGAAAGAGCTGGCTGCGCTCAAGGAGCAGATGGGCCGGATGGATGAACGCCTGCGTCGGGTGGAGCTGACCCAGGAGAACATGGTCCTGCCGCAGCTGCGGCTGCTGGCAGAGGGGAACGACACACTGCTGGCGCGATCTGCCCCTGTGGCACGCGTAGAGGCCGTGGAAAATGATGTAGATATGCTGAAAACCGTGGTCCGGCTCCATTCGCAGGATATCAGCGCACTGAAAAAGGCGCGGTAACACCACTTCACTTTAGAAAAACAGCGAGGAAACACGCATATGCGGATGCGGAAAAAGAAAAACCTGGCGCCGCGGATGGAAGCCTGCGGCGCGTACCTGATCCGGGACCCGTTCGCCCTGCGGGGGCACTGGCGGGAGCTGATGCCGGAGGCACGGGAGCTGCGGGTGGAGCTGGGCTGCGGCAAAGGCGGCTTCACCGTGGGGACCGCGGCGGCAGAGCCGGGGGTGCTGCTGATCGCCGTGGAAAAGGTGCCGGACGCCATGGTGGTCGCCATGGAGAAGGCCCGGGACGCAGACGTACACAACGTGTGGTTCGTGGACGGGGACGCGGCGCTGCTGCCGGATATGTTCGCCCCGGGCGAGATCGACCGGCTGTACATCAATTTCTGCGACCCGTGGCCCAAGAGCAACCAGAAAAAACGGCGGCTGACACACGGAAATTTTTTGAAAAAATATAGAGAAGTCCTGGCGGAAAACGGAAATATCCACTTCAAGACCGACAACGACAAGCTGTTCGATTGGTCGCTGGAGGAGATACCGCAATTCGGGTTCACGCTGTCGGAGGTCACCCGCGACCTGCACGCGGACGGGCCGGTGGGCGTGATGACCGACTACGAACGCAAGTTTTATAATGAGGGCAAGAGTATCAACCGGTGCGTGGCCACCATGGTGGAATGGACGGAGCCGGAGGCGGAGGGCACCCCCTTCCCCGCTGAATAAGCAAAAAGCACCCCTGACGGGGTGCTTTTTTTGCGCGGCGGCGGGGAAAGCAGGCCGCGCTTTCGGGGAGGGCTTCTTCCGCAGCGGGAGCAAAAAAAGAAAGCCCTTGCGGGCTTTCTTTTTTCATTCGCTTAGTGCCGCTTCTTGCCGGCCCACGCCATACCGGTCACGGACAGCACCGCCGTCACGGCGTAGATGCCGACGCCCGCGTCGAAGGTCTTGGGGCTGCCCTTGGTGTCATCGGCCTTGGTGTCAGTGGTGGGCTGGTGGTAGTAATAGCCGCCGGTGGAAGTTGCATTATTTTCAACTTTCACGGTAGACTTGCTGTCTGTGGCAGGCTTAACAGTCAAAGTCTGGCTCTCTTCCACAGGGGTAGTACTGACTTTGTCATCATTCTTGGTTCCATTGGAATTCATGTAGCCCTTTTCCTGTACCTGTACATTTGCATTGGTTTTTGTCACCGTAACTTCAACAGGCAGCGATTCCTTTGATGCATTTGTCTGGCTGTCATACCGGCCATCCCCGACCAGAATGTCACCATTAGTACCTACTGTATCATTAAACGTGCTCTCATTGATGGTTGCCGTCAATGTACCTGTACCTGTCTTCACAACACGGATAGGGGCGCGATAATCCTTCTCGCCTGTTGCAACAAGGCCACACTCCTCAAATGTGCACTTTTCCACCGTGATCTGCATCGTTCCGGGCACTTTCATCGCAACATTTATCGCATTCGCATTTTTGATAAATTTGCTGTTCGTCACTTTGATGCTGCCCGCTACAGTAGTGTGGATACCATCCATCGCTGTTGTGCCTTCAGCTTCAACTGTGCAGTGGTCAACGATCAGGTTCAAGACAGTGGTGCCATCTGCACCTCCGCGATACATCAAAATGCCTTCGCCGCTATCCTTTTTCACTGTACAATTTTTCAGCATAACGTTATATGTCTTATTGTCCGTGCCCGGATTACCCCATACAGACAAGTTATTCGCATTCTCAATCACAAGAGACAATGTATCGCTCACATCTGCATTCGGTTGAATATTAATCTGCCCACCATTGAAATTCGCACCATTGCCATAAATAGTAACGCTGCCTTTCAGCGGTTCTGTTCTGTTTGTGTCCGTCTGCCGTACTTTCATGTTGGCCTTTTCCTTGCAATAAATTGCAACAGCCCCTGCATCTGTGGCTGTTTTTACATCCACCGCGTACGCACCAGTGCCGTCGGCTTTTACATAATAGACATTATTGTTATCGCCAAAACTCTCTGTCGTCACACTCTCTGGATATACCGTTTTGCTCTCCTCCGCCCAGCTGACGCTGCACAGACCCAGCGCCATGACCAGCGCCAAAATGGTTGCCAACAGTTTCTTCATGTCTTATACCCCGTAATTTTAGATTTCCGCAGACACGTTCGTTTTAATGGAAATTAAAACGTTAATGCAGAGGTACCTCTGCGGATAGTCAGATTATAGCACAGTTACACCGTTTGTCCAGCCTTTTTATGGGAATTTTACATATTTTTTCTGTTACCGGGAATGGAAATGGGGAAATTCTGACAGGAAATGGAAGTTGGGGCGGGGAAAATGGCCGCTGCGGCGGGGACGG
>DJPP01000104.1:7693-8330 GCA_002438575.1 Oscillospiraceae bacterium UBA6409
CCCAGGGGGAAGGCTTTGGGGGGCGTCGAGGACGCCGCCCCCTACAGGGGGACCTGTCTCCTGGGGGAAGGCTGTTTGCCCCTCGGGAGGAAGGCCTGGGCGTACTTTTTTCTATAAACCTATTGACATTGTAGGGTTTATGTGCTACCATGCACTTACCTACAAAAAAGATATGTTAAAGGAGTGATCCTATGCAGGTCTATGCAGATAATGCGGCCACCACGCGGATGAGCGACAAGGCCGTGGCGGCGATGACGCCCTATTTCCAGACGTATTACGGCAATCCCTCCAGCCTGCACACCGTGGGCCAGCAGGCCGCGGAGGCGCTGGCGGACGCACGGCGGCGGGTGGCGGACTGTCTCGGGTGCAGCTTTAAGGAGATCACGTTCACCTCCGGCGGCAGCGAGGCCGACAACCAGGCCATCGTCTCGGCGGCGCGGATCGGCGAGCGAAAGGGCAAGAAGCACATCATCTCCACCGCCTTCGAGCACCACGCGGTGCTGCACACACTGAAGAAGCTGGAAAAAGAGGGCTTTGAGGTGACGCTGCTGGACGTGGGCCCCATCGGCACCATCACGCCGGAGCAGGTGGCGGCGGCCATCCGGGAGGACACCTGCCTGGTGACCATCATGTACGC
>DJPP01000104.1:8451-9946 GCA_002438575.1 Oscillospiraceae bacterium UBA6409
GGCCATCTGCACATCAACGTGAAGGAGCAGAACATCGATATGCTGTCCCTGTCCGGGCACAAGTTCCACGGCCCCAAGGGCGTGGGCGTGCTGTACGCCCGCCAGGGCATCCCCCTGACGAACATCATCGAGGGCGGCGCGCAGGAGCGCGGCAAGCGGGCCGGCACGGAGAACATCCCGGGCATCATGGGTCTGGCAGCGGCGCTGGAGGAGTCCTGCGGGCATATCGACGAGGACACCGTGCGCCTGACTAAGCTGCGGGACAAGCTGATCGCGGGGCTGAGCAAGATCCCCCACAGCGCGCTGAACGGCGACCCGGTACACCGGCTGCCCACCAACGTGAACTTCTGCTTCGAGGGCATCGAGGGCGAGAGCCTTCTTCTGCTGCTGGATCAGGCGGGCATCTGCGCCAGCTCGGGCAGCGCCTGCACCAGCGGGTCCCTGGACCCCAGCCACGTGCTGCTGGCCATCGGGCGGCCCCATGAGGTGGCCCACGGGTCCCTGCGGCTGAGCCTGTGCCACGACACCACAGAGGAGCAGGTGGACTACATTCTGGAAAAGGTGCCCGGAATCGTGGCGTATCTGCGGGATATGTCCCCCATGTGGAAGGATCTGGAGTCCGGCAAGCGGACATTCATTCTGTAATGTAAAGGAGCGTTGAATATGGCTTTGTATACCGATACCGTGATGGACCACTTCCTGCACCCCCGGAACGTGGGCGAGATCGCCGACGCCGACGGCGTAGGCGAGGTGGGCAACGCCAAGTGCGGCGACATCATGAAGATGTACCTGAAGATCAAGGACGACAAGATCGAGGACGTGAAGTTTGAGACCTTCGGCTGCGGCAGCGCCATCGCCTCCAGCTCCATGGCCACCGAGATGATCAAGGGCAAGTCCATCGAGGACGCCCTGGCCCTGACCAACAAGGAGGTCGTGGACGCGCTGGGCGGTCTGCCCGCCCACAAGCTGCACTGCTCCGTGCTGGCGGAGGAGGCGGTGAAGTCCGCGGTGAAGGACTACTACGACAAGAACGGCATCGCCTACGACAAGAGCAAGTTCCCCGCCTGCGAGGACTGCGAGAGCTGCCGCATGGTGTGAGAGACGCGAAAAGAACCGCCGGAGGGCGGTTCTTTTTTTGCGCTCAGAACACGCCGTAGCCCTGGCCTTGGGTGATGATATAGGACCAGAGGACCGGGCCCACGGCGCCGGTGGCGCTGTACCCCAGGCGGCTTTGCAGGGCGCGGACCGCGGCAGCGGTGGCGGGGCCGAAGATGCCGTCCGCGGCGACGGCGGGCAGGGTGCTGTCCTGATCGGCCAGCCGGTTCAGCTGCGTCTGGAGCAGGGTGACCTCCGGGCCGGTGTCGCCCTCCACCAGGAAGCGGCCGGGATAGACCTCACGGGCGAAGGTCTGGTAGTTGGCGGGCAGCTGGTAGAGGGTCTGCTCGTAGACGTTCTGGAGGGCGTTCCAGGTATTGCGGCCCACCACGCCGTCCAC
>DJPP01000104.1:10032-15088 GCA_002438575.1 Oscillospiraceae bacterium UBA6409
TCGAACACGTCGGAGATGCGGATGGGCGGCAGCTCCGGCAGGAAGAAGCCCAGAAAGGCCAGGTAGAAGCGGATAGTCTGGACGCCGATGCCGGTGTCGCCCCGGCGGAGGACCTTGGGGAACTGCCGCTGGGCCTCGGAGATGGTCAGGCCCTCGCTGCTGACCTCGGACAGGCTCTTGACGCCGTTGTAGATGGACTTGATGCGGTACCAGGTGGACTTGCCCACGATGCCGTCCCGGGTCAGATCGAAGATGCGCTGGAAGGCGCGGACGGCCGCGGCGGTATCCGCGCCGAAGACGCCGTTTTTCTCGGCGATGGCAGGGATGGCGGGATAGTTTTTGCGGATACGGTTCAGCTCCCGCTGGAGGGTGCGGACGTCCTCCCCCACGCTGCCGATGGTCAGGGGGCGGCCGGGGTACGAGGGGGTGCTGTCCCCCACCGGGGCGTTGGTGACCAGGTCGATGTCCTGACCGTAGTAGTATTGCAGTATCTCGTAGGGTGTGCGGCCTTGGGCGGCCAGCTCCTGGCTCCCCCACTGGGACAGCCCCCGGCACTGGGTGCGGATACCGTCGCAGAACTGGGCGTACAGGGGCTCCACATTGCCGCGGCGGACAATGTAGTTGTTGAAAATGTCGTCCACGATGGCGTTGATGTTCTCGAACGTCTCCTTATCCGGGGAGAAGGCCTGGTCGTACTGGGTGTTGTTGGTGATGTCGAAATCGTAGCCGCGGCTGCGGTAGAACTCGGTGTAGACCCGGTTCAGCGCCACGGAGATCTGGGCCAGCACGTTGGCGCGGATGGCGCTCTCGTTCCAGGTAGGGTATATCTCGCTGGCGGCCACGCCCTTGATGTAGCGGGGAAAGGTGACGGTGACGTTCTCCGCCGGGGCGTCCGGCGCGCCCAGATGGACGGTGATGTACTCCGGGACCACAGGATAGGGCATGGCTCAGCCCTCCCTGTGCTGCGGCGGCAGCGTCACGGACAGGACGGACTCGATACGTGGAAAAATCAGCACCCGCTGGTGATCCGGCTCCCGGTAGTCCGGGTGGCTGACGGACACCTCATAGGCGGTGCCGCTGATACCGGCGGTATCCGACGACAGCCCCAGGGCTGCCGGCAGGGCCGGCAGGAGTATTTTCTCCGCGATGCCGGAGGCGTCGGTGACGCCGGTATAGAACGTCTCACGCAGGGTCCCGAAATCGCGGTAGACCTCCACGGACGCGCCGGGGATGGGGAATATCCCCTGGGCGGCGGATACCTGCACCCGCAGGCTGCCCTGCTCCGGGTGGGCATTGCGGAACCAGGTGATGGGTTCGATCTGTGCCATGGTCGTTCCTCCCTTTTGCTTTTGGGAGAGTATATGCATCGGCGGAAAGGAAATATCCCCCGGCAATGGCCGGGGGATATTTGTTGTTTCAGAAGGCCCAGTTGCCGTGGCGGAAGATGGGTACCACCCTCCCGTCGGCGCAGACGGCGTCGATGTCCATGTCCTCGGAGCCGATCATAAAGTCCTCGTGGATCATGGAGTCGTTGACGCCCAGCGCGCGGCACTCTGCCAGGGTCTTGTGCTCAAAATCGTTGATGGTATCGGCAAAGCCCATGCCCAGGGCCAGGTGGCAGGCGGCGTTCTCGTCAAACAGCGTGTTGTAGAACAGCAGGCCGGACTGGCGGATGGGGCTGTCATAGGGCACCAGGGCGCACTCGCCCAGATAGGCGCTGCCCTCGTCCATGGTGATGAGCTTAGTCAGAAGATCGTTGTTCTGCTCGGCGTGCCACTCTACGGCCTTGCCCTCGTGGAAGCGGATCCAGAACCTGTCGATGAGCTGGCCCTGATAGCTCAGGGGCTTGGTGGCGTAGACGATCCCCTCGGCCTCGCCCCGCTTGGGGGAGATGAAGCACTCCTCGGAGGGGATATTGGGGTTAAAGACAATACCCTGCAGGCTGCGCTCGCTGCCGCCGCAGAAATGCGCCTCGGGGATCATGCCCACAGTGAAATCGGTGCCGGTGCTGCTCTTGTAGCGCAGCTGGCGGATGTGCAGGCTGTTCAGATAGTCGCGGCGGTCGTGGATGTCCTTGTTGTGGGCAGCCCAGTTGGCCTGGGGATCGCCCTCCAGCGCGCGGGAGGTGGAGAGGATGGCCTCCCACAGCTTCTCCACCGCCTGGGACTTACGCAGACCGGGGAACAGCTTTTTGGCCCAGGCCTCGCCGGGCACGGCGGCAATGCACCACTGGTACTTGTTCTCGATCTGGTCGCGGTAGGGCTTGATGACGGGGAACTTGGCCTGCTGGCTCTTGGCCAGCTTCTCCTGGTCGATGCCCTTCAGGCCGTCCGGGTCCTCGGAGAGCAGGTAGATGCGGCAGGGAATGGTGTCCACATAGTGCTGCCAGCGGGCAAGCTCGTAATCCTCCACCTTGGAGAGGGTGGTCAGGCTGCGGTGACGGACGTGAAGCTTCTGCAGAGGCTGGTAGTTCCAGTCCACCACGACCTTTTTGGCCTTGCACTTATAGCACTCGTCCACCAGCATGGCCACAAACTCCGGCTGGTCCAGGTCGGCGGCGATGAACACCTCCTGCCCCTTCTGGATATTGACGCCGGTGCGGGCGATGAGACGGGCGTAGGCGCGAAGCACGGACTTTTTCATAGGGAATGCCTCCTTATCGGCAAAATTTCTGTTATGGGTATTGTACCACCGTGGGCGGGATTTGAAAAGCGGCATGGCGGGACGTTCAAAAATTATTTTCATTTCTTTAATGTTCCTCTAATAAACCGAACGTAAGATAAGGCTATCCTAAGAGGACACACAACACATCAATACAGAACCATCCACATATACCATACAGCTTCAGGAGGTAAAGAATATGAAACGTTTTCACATCATCAAAAAGGCTTCCCCCGTCAACTACGCGCTGGAGAGCAGCCGCACCCTGGACAACGGCGTGGTGCTGAAGCTGATCCACTGCGGCGAGACGCTGACCGTGTCCGCCAGCTATGAAAAGCAGCTGGAGCGCTTCGCCGACCTGCGCTCCGTGGAGGAGGCGGCGTATATCGAGGATTATCTGACCCGGAAGTACAGCGGTGTGGACGCCGCCGACCTGCCCATGCTGACGGCGTAAGGGTTGTCAGGGCAGCGGTTTTCTGGTATACTGGGCGTGAGCGAGAGGCCCCGCCCGCCGATGGGCGGGCGGGGCATTTTTTCTGCCGCCGGGCGGCGACTTGCGGAGGAGGGCACAGCGTATGCGTATTCTTATCGCGGAGGACCAGCCGGAGCTGCGGCGGATGCTGGTAAAAAACCTGACGGCAGCGGGCTATACCGCCGACGGTGTGCCCGACGGCGAGGAGGCGCTGGCGTATCTGGACGCGGCGGCCTATGACGCGGCGGTGCTGGACATCATGATGCCGAGAGTGGACGGCCTGACGGTGCTGCGGACGCTGCGCGCCCGGGGCAGCGTCCTGCCGGTGCTGCTGCTGACAGCCCGGGACGCCGTGGCCGACCGGGTAGACGGGCTGGACGCGGGCGCAGACGACTACCTCATCAAGCCCTTTGCCCTGGACGAGCTGCTGGCACGGCTGCGGGTGCTGACCCGGAAAAAGGGCAGCGGCAGCACGAATGTGTACACCCTGGCCGATCTGTCGGTGGACACCGCCGCCCGGACGGCGAAGCGGGGCGGCCGGACGCTGGAGCTGTCCGCCAGGGAATACGCGCTGCTGGAATACCTGATACGCAGCAAGGGCGTGGTGCTGTCCCGGCGGCAGATCGAGGACAACCTGTGGAGCCTGGATTACGCCGGGGGCACCAATGTAGTGGACGTATACATCAGCTATCTGCGGAAGAAGTTGGAGCTGCCCGGGGAACAAAAGCTGCTGCACACGGTGCGGGGCATGGGCTGGGTGCTGAAGGAGGACGCATGAGGAACATATCCATCAAATGGCGGATGACCCTGTGGTTCTCCCTGCTGATGATCGCCATCACGGCGCTGATGCTGGTGTTCGTGATGCTGATGAACCGCAACACCGTAACGCGACCGCCGGAGTCGGAGCTGCTGTACATGGTGGGCCGGAACGCCGACGATGTGGAATTCGACCACGGAGGCTGGGACTTCAGCGACGTGGAGCAGTACGCCCACGGGGTGTATACGGAGATCTTCGACGAGGACGGACAGCGGCTGTTCGGCACGGCGCCGGCGGAGGTATCGGACGGCGCGCCGAAGGAGAAAAACGCGCTGCACACCGTCGTCGGCAGCAGCGGCGGGACGTATCTGGTGTACGACTGCTGGCTGGAGATCGGCGGCAGCGGCCTGTGGGTGCGGGGCACCATCGACAGCGCGGCCCGGGGCAGCGTGATGGAGGTCATCGTGCCGCTGGCGTGGTCGGTGCTGCCGGCGCTGGTGGTGCTGAGCGTAGGCGGCGGCTGGCTCATCTCCAGCAGCTCCTTCAAGCCTATGGAGAAGGTCATCGCGGCGGCGGAGAGCATCTCCGGCGGCGAAGATCTGTCGCGGCGCATCGGCCTGCCCAGAGGCCGGAGTGAGATCAACCGGCTGGCGGGGACCTTTGACGATATGTTCGACCGGCTGGAGCGCTCCTTCAAGGCGGAAACGCAGTTCACCTCCGACGCCAGCCATGAGCTGCGGACGCCGGTGACGGTGATCCTGGCGGAATGCGAGACGCTGGAACGCACGGCGGAGGACTCGGCAGACTATGCCGAGGGCATAGCGGTCATCCGGCGGCAGGCGGAGCAGATGTCCCGGCTCATCGGGCAGCTGCTGCACATCACACGGTTGGAGCAGGGCACCCAGAAGACCTGCATGGAGCGCGGCGACCTGAGCGCGCTGGCGGAGGCGGTATGCGAGCAGCAAAAAATGATCGCGCCGGAGGGCGTGGTCCTGACCTGCGACGCGCCGGAGAACGTGGAGGCACGGATGGACGTGATACTGATGACCCGGCTGCTGAACAATCTCATTTCCAACGCCTTCCGGTACGGCAGCGATGGCGGACACGTCCGTGTGGCCGTCCACCGGGAGGGCGGCTGCGCCGTGCTGTCCGTCAGCGACGACGGC
>DJPP01000104.1:15174-17485 GCA_002438575.1 Oscillospiraceae bacterium UBA6409
CCCGCAGCGGCGGCGAGGGCACCGGGCTGGGACTGTACATGGTACGCCAGATCGCACGGCTCCACGGCGGTACGGCGGAGGTGGAAAGCGTGCCCGGGCAGGGCAGCACATTCACCGTGCGGATCCCGGCGGAATGACATACATTTTCCCCGCCTGCGGGCGGGGAAATTTTTTTCATATCCCCTATTGACTCTGCCATGGTGGGAGGGTATAGGATAGGTACGAGCTCAAGGAAAGACGATGGAGGTGCCCCCATGCTGAAGATCGGAGATTTTTCAAAGCTGTCCAGAGTGAGCATCCGTATGCTGCGCTACTACGACGAGATCGGGCTGCTGAAGCCCGCTGAGATCGACCGCTTCACCGACTACCGCTATTACAGCGAAAACCAGCTGCCCACCGTGTGCCGTATCACGGCGCTGCGGGATATGGGCTTCCGGCTGGCGGACGTAAACGCGATACTGGCGGAATACGACGATCCGGCGGCGCTGGAGGCACGCTTTGCCGCCCTGCGGCGCCAGCTGGAGCGCCAGCAGGCGGACACCGCCCAGCGGATACGGCTTCTGGACACAGCCATGAAGCGGCTGAGAAAGGAAGAAAACATGGAATACAGCATCACTGTCAAGACCCTGCCGGAGCGCTATGCCGCCACCTGCCGCATGACCATTCCCCGCTACGAGGACGAGGGGCGCGTGTGGGGCGTACTGTGTCAGGAGACCGCCGCCCTGCATCTGGTGCCCGACGATCCCTGCTACTGCTGCGTAGCGTTCCTGGACGGGGAGTATAAGGAAACGAACGTGGAGGTGGAGGCCCAGAAGACCGTGAAGGGCACCTACCCGGACACGGAGCACGTGAAATTCCGCACGCTGCCCGCCGTTACCTACGCCGGGTGCACATTTACGGGCGGCTATGAGCAGATCAACGATGTCATCGCCGCGCTGACCGCGTGGGTGGAGGCCAACGGCTACCAGTATGACGGGCCCATGTTCGATATCTACCACGTCAGCCCCCACGAGACGAACGACCCCAGCCAGTTCGTCACCGAGGTGTGTTATCCGGTGAAGAAGAAATAAGCGGTCCTCCCCGCCGCGCACCTGCGCCCCCTCACGAAACCCCCGCCTGACGGCGGGGGTTTCTTTATGATTTGCTTGACCGGGTTGACTTTCACGGGACAGACGGGCATAATAGGGCATACTATACCGATGGGAGGTACGGCCATGGCGGACATTTTCATACGGACGCTGCCCAAGTATGCACCGGACCTGATCGTGCTGCTGGGGCTGTATCTCCTGCTGCTGGGCCGGTGGAAAAAGCAAGGTCGGCGGCGGGTGCTGGTGTACACGGTGTTCAGCGTGTATATGCTGGGCGTGCTGTGGGTGACGGTGCTGCCGGTGCTCTCCATGCCGGGGATACACCACGCCTACGCGCCCATGGTACTGGAGCCGTTCCGGGATCTGCGGCTGGGGTACGGCAACGCGGAAAGGCAGTTGCTGCTGAACGTACTGATGACGGTGCCCTTCGGCATTCTGTGGCCGGTGGTGCGCCGGGGAAAGGCAGGGGTGTTCCGTACGGTGGGGGCGGCGTTTCTGCTGAGCCTGTGCATCGAGCTGATCCAGCCGCTGCTGCCCACAGCGCGGACGGCGGACATCACCGACCTGATCTGCAACACCGTCGGCGGGCTGATCGGCTACGGTTTGTACCGGCCGTGGAAAAAGACCCTGGGCTGCTGGATGTAAAAAACGACCGCCGAGGCGGTCGTTTTTGCTTATTGCAGGGCTTCGCGGAGGCGGAGAGCCTTTTGGGCCAGTTGGGAAAAGGCGGCGGGGGTGAGGGACTGTGCGCCGTCGGACAGGGCGGTGGCGGGGCGGTCATGGACCTCCACCAGCAATCCATCGGCCCCGGCGGCGACGGCGGCCAGCGCCAGCGGCTCCACCAGATCGGCGCGGCCCGCGGCGTGGCTGGGGTCCACGATGACCGGCAGATGGGTCAGGCGCTTCAGCACCGGGACAGCGGACACATCCAGGGCGGCGCGGGCGGGGGTCAGGCCGCTGCGGAGGCCGCGCTCGCAGAGAATGACCTGCGTATTGCCGCCGGACAGGATATACTCCGCGGACAGCAGCAGCTCCTCCACCGTGGCGGAGGTACCGCGCTTGAGCAGGATGGGCTTGCGGGTGCGGCCGAGAGCCTTCAGCAGGGCGAAATTCTGCATATTGCGCGCGCCCACCTGCAGCATATCCACATCCGCCAGCGCGTCCAGCTGGGCGGGGTCGGTGATCTCGGTAACGGTGGGCAGGCCCGTATCACGGCCGGCCTG
>DJPP01000104.1:17564-21381 GCA_002438575.1 Oscillospiraceae bacterium UBA6409
GGAGAGGTGCGGGGCTTGAAGGCGCCGCCGCGGAGCATGACGGCCCCGGCGGCCTTTACGGCGGCGGCGACGGTCTGTATCTGGTGCGCGGACTCCACGGCGCAGGGACCGGCGATCAGGCAGAGATCCGCGCCCACGCGGACATCCCCCACCGGCACCACAGTATCCTCCGGATGGGTGCTGCGGGCGGCCAGGTGATAGGCCGGGGTCAGGCGGCGGGCCTCCTGCACATAGGGCAGGGCCTGAAGCGCGGCGGGGTCCAGCCGCCACGTCTCTCCCACCAGGGGCAGGAGGAGGGACGTCTCCCCCGCTACGCAGCCGCCCTTGACGTTTTGCAGGGCCAGCTGGGCCAACAGCTGGCGGAGGGCGGGCTCCGGGGTGTTCTTTTGCAGTACAAGTATCATAGCGGATCGCTCCCTGTGTTATAGTCAGGTGGTTATTATAGCGTATCCTATCGGTTTTTGCAATCCGTGAAAAGCGCGTATTGACAAAAACAGGCAGAGCCATATAATATACTATATTACAAGCAGGCGTTCTGCGCGCCCCCTCCCCTGCCGCAGACACGACGGAACAAGGAGTAAAAAAGAAACAATGGAACGGAAATTTACACTGAGCTGCTGCTCCACGGTGGACCTGCCTTATTCGTATATGGAGAGCCGGGACATCCCCGTGCTGTTTTACACCTATGTGGTGGACGGGCAGACCTATGACGACGATATGGGCCGCGATCCGGCGGCACTGCCCCGGTTTTACGGCTTTCTGAAGGCGGGCAAGCTGCCCCAGACCAGCCAGATCAACGCGGCGGGGTACACGGACTTTTTTGAGAAGCTGCTGCAGCAGGGCGGCGATGTGCTGCACATCGCGTTCACATCCGGGCAGTCCTGCTCGGTGAACAACGCCTATCTGGCGGCAGAGGAGCTGAAGGACAAGTACCCCGGGCAGAAGCTGATCGTCATCGACTCCCTGTGCTCCTCCAGCGGCTACGGCCTGCTGGTGGACTACGCCGCCGATATGCGGGACGCGGGCGAGGACATCGACACCGTGGCCCAGTGGGTGCTGGACAACCGGAACAAGGTGCACCACCAGTTCTTTTCCAGCGATATGACCCAGTTCCGGCGGACAGGCCGGGTATCCGGCGCGGCGGCCACGGTAGCCACGGTGCTGAACATCTGCCCCATCATGCGGCTGGACGACAAGGGTGCCATCAAGGCATACAGCAAGGTGCGGGGCAAGAAAAAAGCCGTGGAGACTACGGTGGACACCATGGAGCAGCACGCCCAGGGCGGCCGGGACTATGACGGCAAGTGCTTTATCTGCCACAGCCAGTGCCCGGAGGACGCCCGGCTGGTCATGGACGCCGTGGAGGAACGGTTCCCGAAGCTGAAGGGGAAGGTACGCCTGTGCGACATTGGCACCATCATCGGCAGCCACGCCGGGCAGGGCACCGTGGCGGTGTTCTTCATGGGCGACGAACGGCCCCATATGGAGTGAAAAGCAAAATGAAAAAGGCACTTGCGACCCATCTCTGTACAAAAGCAAAGCAGGGCTCCCGGATAGGGAACCCTGCTTTATGTTTATCCAACGACCTTCCTAATTTGTATATCCTATCACTTCTTTTTCTACGATACTAATAACCTCCTCCGATATATCTGCCACCGCCAGCTTGTAAACGCAATTTAGTCGTGGATTATAGACACCGAGGTACCTCACACTCCTAAACTCCGGATGCACTGAACGCAGGCCCATTCTCCAATACATAAGTAGCTGCAGCGTATTTCGCGTTGTTATTGGTGATGCAGATACTTTAAAATCCCACAGTGTGTCCTCTGTAAGGAAATCTCCATCTCCCGCACACACAACATCCGTATAGCCCCCCTCGAATGTAAAACCCTCTAACACTACTGGCCCATACTCTCCAAAGAATTTCAAAGATCGCTCAACCATCGTCCGGACATTTTTTATCGTAGACTTATCCACTATTATCCAATCAATATCTTTATAGGCAAAAGGTGATGAGCGAAAGCATACATCAAATCCTGTCAACTTTATGGCGCATTCAATCGATATATCATCCAGCCCTTCAACTTTAGCTAATAGTTTTTCAGCCTTTCTTACCTCCTTAATTATCAGCGCACCCTTAATAGAAATTTTAAATGCGTCCTTTATATCTTCGCCCAGCATAAACCTCGTTAAGTAGTCAACCGCCGTTCCCACAAGGCTCGCGTGGGCACTCTCATACAGACTCAATCCCTCGATTCCCTCTCCGATTGTGGTCACCGAAAACTGCTTCGGCCTGATGTAGCCTCCCCATGGTTGCTTTATCGTCTTAATCCTGCTCGTGACAGAATATCCTCCCATCGATCAAACACCCCTTTCATTTATCTATTCAGTCACTTAACTTCATCCCGTCTCGAAAGATCTCACCTCATCAAGTATATAATACCTTGCGTCAAATTGCAATCGGTGCTCCCCTTTCCATTAAACAAAGAAAAATGACCGCCACAACAGTGGCGGTCATTTTTCTTCATCTGCCGGTCATGACGGTCATGACCTCGAACTCCTCGTGGTTCAGGGTCTTGGTCATGGCCAGGCCCTCGTCGATGTCCACGTTGGTGATCCGGTCGCCCTTGGCGCAGACGATGCGGTTGGTCTTGCCCTCCGCCAGCAGCTGCACCGCCTCGTAGCCCATGCGGGTGGCGGTGACGCGGTCCTTGGCTGTGGGGCTGCCGCCCCGCTGGATGTGGCCCAGGATGGTGACGCGGGGGTCCAGCCCCAGCTCCTTTTTGATCTGCTCGCCCACGGCTATGCCGCTGGCGGCGCCCTCGGCCACCACGATCATAAAGTTGGTCTTGCCGCTGATGCGGGCGCGGCGGATCTTCTCGGCCACGTGCTTTTCAAAGTCGTAGGGACGCTCGGGCACCAGCACGGCGGTGGCGCCGATGGCCACGCCCACATACAGCGCCAGATAACCGGCGCGGTGGCCCATGACCTCCACCACGGAGCAGCGCTCATGGGACTGCATGGTGTCGCGGAGCTTGTCCATGCACTCCACGGCGGTGTTGGCCGCGGTGTCGAAGCCGATGGTGTAGTCGGTGCAGACGATGTCGTTGTCGATGGTGCCGGGGATGCCCACCACGGAGACGCCGAACTTGGACAGGTCCTGCGCGCCGCGGAACGTGCCGTCGCCGCCGATGGCCACCAGGCCGTCCAGCCCGATGAGCTTGCAGGTGGCGTAGGCCTTCTCCTGCCCCTCCTTGGTGCGGAACTCGTCACAGCGGGCGGAGTACAGAATGGTGCCGCCGCGGTTGATGATGCGGCTGACGCTGGCGTTGTCCATCTCGACAATGTCGCCGGAGATCAGGCCCTGATAGCCGCGGCGGATGCCCACGCACTCGATGCCCCGGGCGTTGGCGCTGCGGACCACGGCGCGGATGCAGGCGTTCATGCCGGGGGCGTCGCCGCCGCTGGTCAGCACGCCGATACGTTTGACTGCGTTTTTCATACGCTATTCCCTCACTTTGTCAAGGGGCGGTGCCCCTGAATATGCAGGCATATTGTACCATACGTTTGGTCTGTTTTCAAGCCCTTCGGCGGGCCGCGGCAAATTTTTGCCTGTACAGTTCGCCGGTTTTGTGGTATCATCCCTATGATAGACGAAAGGAGCGACCGTCATGCACCCACAGTTTGCAGAGTTGACGCCCAACTGGTTCAATCGGGCGTTCATATACACCGGCTCCATCGGGGAGTTCCGCTATCGCTTCGATGGGGACAAGGACGCGGGTATCCTGCACACCGCCGTATACAGCAATGTGTGCTA
>DJPP01000162.1 GCA_002438575.1 Oscillospiraceae bacterium UBA6409
TATTCCGTGGTGCTGTTCGATGAGATCGAAAAGGCTCACGAGGATGTGTGGAACATCCTGCTGCAGATCCTGGAGGACGGCGTCGTCACCGACTCTCAGGGCCGCCGGGTGGACTTCAAGAACACCGTCATCGTCATGACGTCCAACGTGGGCGCCCGGAACATCACTGATGCCGCCGCCAAGCTGGGCTTTGACGGCGACGAAAAGGGCGGGAAGGAGACTGAGGAGGCCCGCTTCGCCCGCATTCGCGAGGCGGTCATGACCGACCTGAAGCACACCTTCCGTCCCGAGTTCCTGAACCGTATCGACGAGATCATTGTGTTCCGTCAGCTGACCCAGGAGAACATCGTGGAGATCGCCCGCCGTATGCTCACCGTGACCGGAAAGCGTATGGCCCAGCAGGGCATCACCCTGCTCTCCGACGATGACGCCGTGGCTGAGTTGGCCCGTGACGGCTTCGATCCCCAGTACGGTGCCCGCCCTCTGCGCCGGGCCATCCAGAACCAGGTGGAGGATGCCGTAGCGGAGCTGATGCTGGAGGGTAAGCTGAAGTCCGGCGATACCGCCCATGTCCGTCTGCGGGACGGTAAGGTGGTCATCGACAGCGAGGCGGCTCCTGCTGAAGCTGCGCCTGCGGCGGAAGCACCCGCCGAGACGGCCGCTGTCCCTGCGGAGAAGTAAACAACAAAAGAAGCGCGCTTAGGCCATTGGCCTAGGCGCGCTTCTTTTGTATCCTAATGCTTCTTCGCGCAGGGAGACGGCTTACAGGGTGTCAAGTGCCTGCTTCAGGTCGGCGATGAGGTCCTCGGCGTTCTCCAGACCCACGGACAGGCGGATCAGGCCGGCGGCGATGCCGGAGGCGGCCAGTTCCTCCTCTGTGTAGGTGGAGTGGGTCATGGAGGCGGGATGCTCGATCAACGTCTCGGCGTCGCCCAGAGATACGGCCACCGTCACCAGACGCAGGGCGTTTACCAGCTTTACGCCGGCGGCGCGGCCGCCCTTGACCTCGAAGGACAGCATACCGCCGAAGTCGCGCATCTGGCGGCGGGCGATGTCGTGGCCGGGATGGTCGATCAGGCCGGGATAGTAGACCTTTTCCACGGCGGGATGGTCATACAGGAACTCTGCAACGGCCTTGGCATTGGCACAGTGCTTCTGCATACGGATCTCCAGCGTCTTCAGGCCGCGGAGGATCAGGAAGGAGCAGAAGGGATCCATCACCGCGCCGGTCATATCCTTCAGGCCGAACGCACGCACCTCGCTGCAGAATGCGGCGGAGCCCACCACAAAGCCCGCGATCACGTCGCCGTGGCCGTTCAGGTACTTGGTGGCGGAGTGCACCACCACGTCCGCGCCCAGCTCCAGCGGCCGCTGGAGGTAGGGGGAGGCGAAGGTGTTGTCGCAGATGACCTTGATGTCCTTGTTGTAGCCGTGGGCCAGTGCCGCGACGGCGGAGATGTCCGCGATCTTCAGGTTGGGGTTGGCGGGCGTCTCCAGATACACCGCGCAGGTGTTGGGCTTCAGCGCCTTACGCACGGCGTCCAGGTCGGAGGTGTCCACAAAGCTGACCTCAACGCCGTAGCGGGTCATGCCGTGGTTCAGCAGGGAAAAGGTGCAGCCGTACAGGGTGCCGTCGGCCACGATGTGCTTGCCGGCGCCGGCTACGGTCCACAGCGCGGAGGAGATGGCGCCCATGCCGGAGGCGGCGGCCACGCAGGCCTCGCCGCTTTCCAGGGCGGCGACCTTGGCCTCCAGCACGGAGGTGGTGGGATTGGACAGACGGGTGTAGATATAGCCCGCTTCTTCACCGGCGAAGCGGCGTCCGCCCTGCTCACAGCTGTCAAAAACGAAAGTGGAGGTCTGGAAAATAGGGGTGGTCAGCGCGCCGTACTGGGTGTCCTTCACGTTTCCGGCGTGAATGGCTTTTGTACCGAAGCCGCAATCCTTGTTCAGCATGGGTCATCCTCCTTGTACTATGATGTAACAATAAAGTTATACAGGTCCATACGGTCCGTTGCCCTAAGGGTAACATATCTGAACCCGGCGGTGGTAACGGCAAAATGCGCCAGCCTGCTATCAATTTAATCTGTAGCTAAAACAGATAATTTTGGAATACATTTTTGTGCAGAACGCTGCAATGTGGGGTAAATGCAAAAAAACTTAACAGAAATTAGACATCGTGCCGGAAAACACGGCAAAATAGCGGCGGATTTTTGTCGGAGAACATGATAAAAGAAACAGATAACGACGGGCGTGATTTGCGGGAAACGGTTGCCATTTCCACCGGAATGTGGTATAAGAGGGACAGAGAGCACGCCCGGTGTCCGCCGGGCACATACAGCTTACAGGAGGTCATCACCATGAAGAAGATCATTGCCACCACCAATGCCCCCGCCGCCATCGGTCCTTACTCCCAGGCCATCGACTGCGGCAGCTTCCTGGTCACGTCCGGCCAGGTGCCCTTTGACCCGGCTACCGGCGAGTTCGTCCCCGGCGGCATTACCGAGCAGACCCGTCAGGTGCTCACCAACATCAAGGCCATCCTTGAGGCCGCCGGCCTGACCATGGACAATGTGGTCAAGACCACCGTATTCCTGCAGAGCATGGGCGACTTCGCCGCCATGAACGCGGTCTACGCCGAGTTCTTCACCGAGGGGCAGTACCCGGCCCGCAGCGCCGTGGAGGTCGGTGCGCTGCCCCGGGGCGCGCTGGTGGAGATCGAGACGATCTGCGTGAAGTAAAGAATTGGGCAAATAAAAAGAGCCGCCCCACGGGGCGGCTCTTTTATGCCTCCTGGTTCAATTCCGAGACGATATCCTTCAGAATGGCGATGAACTTCTCGCCGTAGTCCGTCAGCGGTACGTCCCGGGGCCGTATGACCCCCAGGCGCATATCCGGCACATCGCCGATCAGCGGCAGCGTCATCAGCCGGTCGTCACCGTAGCCGTCCGGCAGTACGCCACTGCCGGTGGAGACGCAGTCCGTGTGGGCCATAACGTTATAGGCCGTGGCCCGGTCACTGACGGATACCACCCGGTCGAATTCCGCGCCGGTGCCCACCACCGCCTCCTCGGCGAAGTGGTAGTTGCTGTCCGACTGGGTGAATACCGCGTAGGGGTAGGCATACAGCTGCTCCAGCCGCACGGCGCGTTCGCCGGACAGCGGGTGGCCCTTCCGCAGGAACACCCGGGGGCGGATGTCCACCAGGGGCTGGAAGGTCAGGTTCTTCTCCCGCAGGATACGGCCGATGAAATGCTCTGTCATGTCCGACACGAAGATGATGCCGAAGGCGCTGCGCCGCGCCGTCACCTCGTCGATGACCGCCGCCATCTCCATCTCCTTGAAGCTCACCTGAATGTGCGGTTCGTCCAGCAGATGCAGGAACTCAACGAAGGCCTTGGCGCAGAAGGGATAGCGCTGTGACGCCACGGACAGGGATACCCGGTCGGCAGCCCGGCGCTCGCTGTAATAGCGCTCCAGCTTCCGGCTGCGCTCCACCAGCGGCGCGATCTGCGCCGTCAGCTCACGGCCCTCCTCCGTCAGCGTCACGCCCCGGTTGGTCCGCAGAAAGATGGTCACGCCCAGCTCCCGTTCCACCTCGGCGATGGCCGCCGACAGGGCCGACTGAGACAGAAACAGGTTCCGCGCCGCCCGGTTCATGGAGCCGCAGCGGTCCACCTCCAATATATAGCTCATTTGCAGCAGTGTCATCGCGCCGCGCCCCTTTCCCGTGTTTCCTGCCCTCACTATACCAAAAACCGCGCCCCCTGTAAATAGAATTGACAGATATACGGCTCATCGTGTATAATCGCCGGTGGTATACCGTATATATTGCTCTATATGGGAGGCGTACTATGAAACGAATTATCACCGTCCTGCTGGCGGCCCTGCTGACTCTGTCGCTGGCGGCCTGCGGCAGCAGAGTCGAGACGAAGAAGCTGGCGGGCACCTGGACGTGTACGATCGATGTGACCGACCGCATGAACGCGGCGGCGGAGCAGGCGCTGGGCCTGTCCGCGGCGGACGGCGCGGCGCAGATGCCGCTGCAGCTGGTCCTCACCGTGGCCGAGGACGGCGCCTATACCCTCCGCTACGACAGCGACGCCGTCCGCACGGCGTTGGATGACTATGCCGCGGCGCTGCGCCCGGCGGCGGTGGAGAGCGTCTATGCCGCCGCGGAGGAGCAGGGTCTCTCCCGTGAGGCGTACGACGCGGCTATGGAGAAGGCCGGCGTCACCATGGATGATATGGTGGCGGCCATTTTCGCCGGGGTGGACGAGGAGGAGCTGCTTTCCCTGCTCACCGGCCGCAGCGCCGCGCTCACCGGCTATTGCAGGGCGGAGGGCGGCCAGCTGTATCTGGCGGATACCGCCGCCGACCTGGCCGAGACGACGGACTGCCTGAGCTATACCCTCTCCGATGGGACCATGACATGGACCGACGCGCAGGGCGAGCTCAGCAGCCAGCTGACGGAGGAGGAGCAGGAGCTGCTCCGCGTGCCCCTGACCTGGACGAAGCAGGCGGAGGAGAGCAAATAAAAAAGAGCGCCCACAGGGCGCTCTTTTCCTTTGCCTTATGTCTCAAAAATCCATCTCTGTACGGGTGCAGATCTCCTTGATCTTGGCCTGCAGGCGTTTCAGATCCTCGAAGGTCTCCGGCTTTTTCCGGGGGTCCCGCAGCAGGGCGGCGGGGTGATACAGCGCCATCATCAGGCAGCCGTCCTTCTCGAAGAACTGGCCGTGCTCCTGGCTGATCTTAAAGTCCGGGCGGATGATCTCCATGGCGCTGACACGGCCCAGACACACAATGATCTTGGGCTGCATCAATGCCCGCTGCCGCTGGAGGTAGCCCTTGCAGGCGTCCTTCTCCGTGTTCATGGGATCCCGGTTCTCCGGCGGACGGCACTTGACGGAGTTGGTGATATACAGGCGGCTGCGGTCCAGCCCGATCATTTTCAGCATATCGTCCAGCAGCTTGCCGCCCCGGCCCACAAAGGGCTCGCCCTGCTTATCCTCGTTGGCGCCGGGGGCTTCGCCGATGATCATGATCTCCGCATCCTCCCGGCCTACGCCGAAGACCACGTTGGTGCGTGTTTCCGCCAGTGTACAGGCGTGACAGCGCAGGCATTCCTGCCGCAGGGCTTCCCACTCGGTCATAGTCGTTTCTCCTTTACCTCTCCGCGAACGGGCTTACTTTTCCAGTCTGGACAGCAGCCACGCCTCAATGTCCTTCGTAATATCCGCGGCGTATGCCTTTTCGTTGAGTATCTCATGCCGCAGGCCCGGATACAGCTTCAGCGTACAGTCCCGCATACCGGCGGCCCGGAAGGCGTCATAGGTCTGGCGTACACCCTTGCCGCAGCTGCCCACCGGGTCCTTGTCTCCGGCCACGAACAGCACCGGTATATCCTTGTCCATCTGCCGCAGATGGCTCTGCCGCTGGTTGAAACGTATGCCGTGCAGCATCTGGCGGAACAGGCCCACCGTGGCGTCCGCGCCGCAGAGGGGGTCGGCGATGTAGTCGTCCACGTTGCTCTCGTCGGCGGAGAGCCAGTCCACCTTCGTGCGGTTGGGGGCGAACAGCTTGTTGTAGCTGCCGAAGGCCAGCTCCGTCACCAGTTCGCTGGTGGCATTCTCGCCGTTGACGGCGGCGATGGCATTGGCCAGCGCCAGCCCGCCGGTGATGGCTGCCCGGGGCTGCCAGCCGGTGCCCATGATGACCGCGGCCTTCACTGTGCCGGGATAGCGGATCAGGTACGTCCGGGTCAGGAAGGAGCCCATGCTGTGGCCCATGATGCACAGCGGCACGTCGGGATAGCGCTGCTTCAGCCGTTGATGCAGCACGTAGATGTCGTCCACCACCGTGTTCCAGGTGTTGCCGTCACCGAAATAGACGGGGGCGCCGCCCTCCGGCAGCGACTTGCCGTGGCCCAGGTGGTCGTGCCCGGCCACGACGATGCCCTGTTCGTTCAGCGCCCGGGCAAAGCCGTCGTACCGGGCGATGTGCTCCGCCACGCCGTGGCAGACCTGCAATACTGCCCGGACGGGGACCGTCTCCGGCTCCCACAGCATACCGTGGAGCTGGGTCCTGCCGTCGGTGGAGAGGAAGGTGAACTCGGTCATTTTTGTCATGGCAATTCCGCCCCTTTCGTGGTATAATCCATTTCAACAGTAGTGTACCACAAAAATACGAAAAAGAAAAGAGGGTCCGTCATGTCGCAGTACATATTGGCACTGGACCAGGGCACCACCAGCTCCCGCGCCATCGCCTTCGAC